>JAAZHP010000133.1 GCA_012510625.1 Bacillota bacterium | reverse complement strand
TTCGCCGACCACCCGGGTATAGGCGTTGAGCACGGCGCACCGCCCGGCGGCCGCCATCTCCAGGAGCAGGGCGGTGGCATGCAGCACATCGAGCGGCTCAAATCCGGCCACCACCGCCGGGCAGCCCAGCTCCGAAGCGAGAAAGTCAAAGGCCCGGCGGCCCGTGACGGCGCTCACATGCCCGGGCAGTATTAAGCCCTCGATCCGGCAGCGGCCCGCCGGCAGCAGCAGCTTGAGCGCAGGGGGCATCAGCTTGTGCAGCGAAATAACGCTTAAATTCTTCAGCCCGGCGGATGCCGCTTCCAGGATTAACAGGGCTGTTCCCGGGGCGGTGGTTTCAAATCCCGTAGCGGCAAAGACCACCTGGTACTTTGCGTTTTGCCGGGCCAGGGTTAACACGTCCAGGGCTGAATAAACCAGGCTGACCTGGGCCCCCCTGGCCTTCTGCTCCAGCAGGCTCCCCTCCGTTCCCGGCACCCGCAGCAGGTCGCCGTAGACAGCCAGGACAACCTTCTCCTGCAGGGAAAAGCGGAGCAGCATATCCAGGTCGGCGGGATCGGTTACGCAGACCGGGCATCCCGGGCCGCTGCGATACTCCACCGCATCGCTGAGCAGCTCTCTGAACCCCGACTTCGCCAGCACATGGGTATGCGTGCCGCAGACCTCCATGACGGGGACGGGAGCGGCGCCGGGAACCCTTTGCGCCAGGAGCCTGATTCGCCGGATCGCCTCCGCGGCCAACAGCCTGTTCGAAAAAGAATTAACCGGAAGTGGACTGCCCATAGATCTCCTCGTATAGCGCCAGAGTCTCGCGGGCCTGCTCCGGGCTCACCTTCTGTATAATAAAACCCGCATGGAGCAAACCGTAGTCGCCCGCTTTAATCTCCGGCACCAGTTTTTTTGATACAACCCTGGTTCCGCCGGCAATCTCAATCGTCGCCCGGTCCCCTTCCACAACCAGCACCCGCACCGGCACCGCTATGCACAAATTTTGACCCCCCCATGCGCCAGCCTCCACAGCCCAATGGCCACCTGCCCGAAGGCAATCCCCGCGTCGCTGCAGGGCACCTGGGAATGGGTGTAGACCTTCAGCCCGCGGCCTTCCATGATCCCCCTGCATTTCCGGGAAAGGTACTGGTTTTGGAAAACCCCTCCGCTGAGCACAACCCTCTCCAGGCCGTATTTTAGGGCCGCCTCCAGGGCCGCTTTGGCCATGATATCGGCCAGGGCGTCATGAAAGCGAAGCGCAATTATCTCTGCCGGCACCTTTTTCTCGAGGTCGCGGATAATGCAGCGCAGCAGCTGCCGGGGAGAGATGAGGCCGCCGGAAGCAGTGAAGCGGTAGCCGGAATCATTTTTTTCGGTGGCGCCGTCCACCAGGGCGCCCAGCGCGGCGGCGGCCTGCCCATCGTATGAGCTGACGGGGCAGATTCCCAGCATGGCCGATACCGCGTCAAAGAGCCTGCCGCAGCCCGAAGAGAGAGGGCAGTTGAACCCGCTCTCCAGCATCCGGGAAATGATTTCAATCTCTGCGCCGCAGCCCGGGAAGAGGCGTTGAGCGGTCTGAACCCAGGAAGCCCCCCCATACTGCCTGAGGTAGGAGATTGCTGTGCGGCGGGGATAGCGGATGCAGGATTCGCCGCCCGGCAGGGGCACATATTCCAGGTGCGCCTCCCGGCTAAAGTCAAGGTAGTCGCCCACAAGCACCTCGCAGCCCCATAAATTGCCGTCCAGGCCGTAGCCGGTGCCGTCGGCAATCAAGCCCACCACCGGACCCGTGAGCCCGTTATCGGCCATGCAGGAGGCCATGTGCGCATGATGATGCTGCACCTTTAAAAATTGGCGGGGAGAAGGCCCGTCCCCCTCTCCCCCGGCCAGGGCCCTGGCCGTTAAGTAATGGGGGTGCAGGTCGCAGACCACCGCTGCCGGAAAGATCCGGCAGCGCCGCTGGAGATCGCCAACCAGGCTGAGATATCTTTCCGCCATCTCCTCGGAAGAGAGGTCGCCCACATGCTGGCTCATCACCGCCTCTCCATCGCGGTAGAGGCAGAAAGTATTTTTAAAATCGGCGCCCGCTCCCAGAAGCTCAATCCCGTGGTAGTTTGAAGGCAATGGAAGGGAGAGTGCCTGGGAGCTGTACCCTCTCGACCTGCGGATAAATTCCACCCTGGAGCCGTCAAGCGCAACCACCGAATCGTCGCAGGGCTGCTCGATGGGCCGGTCATGGACGAGTAAATAATCGATCATCGGCCTAAGCCTGGACAAGGCCTCTTCGTCCCGGTAAACAAGCGGCTGCCCGGAAAGATTGCCGCTGGTCATCACCAGGAACTCGAGGTCACGATCAAACAAGGCCTGATGCAGCGGCGTGTAGGGGAGCATCACCCCGGCGCGGCGCAAGCCGGGTGCTACCCGGGACCAGCTGCCGGAGGGTTTCGGATCCTTGAACCGGAGTAAAAGGATCGGCGACGGCGGGCTTAGCAGAACTTCCATTTCCGGGCCGCCAAGCTGGAACCGGCGCCGCACGCATTCAAGATCCCGGGCCATGACCGCCAGGGGCTTGTCCGGGCGGCGCTTCTGCTTTCTCAGCCGATCTATCGCATCCGCGTTGTAGGCGTCGCAGGCGAGGTGATAGCCCCCCACACCTTTAACGCCGATAATTTTGCCCTCTTTTAAAGCCCGGCGGGTCTGGGCCTGCCAATCTCCGGGAACAGGGCGCCCGCAGCAGTCCAAAAGCCTGGCCGCGAAACCGGAATCAGGGCAGTGAAAGCTTTGATCAGGCGCCTCTTGCCGGCGGCTGCCGCGCCCGGTTAAATCCAGAGCAGGCGAACAGCCTGATGGAGACGAATTCGTGGCAATGCCTGCCCGGAACTCCTCCATATAGACACCCTCTCGTCTGGCTTGATAAAAAAATGGGAACCAGTTTCCTTAGTTCCCGGTATAAGAGTCTACATAAAATTCAAGCCCTGAGACCAGCTTTAGATTACCGCCCCGGCAGGAGGGGCACGATTCCGCCGGCTCCTGCAATGAAAAGAGAGAATCGCAATCCAGGCACTTCATCGATCCCTCTACTTCTTTAACCTTTACCAGGCAGTCTGCAAACATGGGCTCATCGGCCCGGGCTATTTCCAGGGCATGGGCCAATGATTCAGCGGTAATGCCCTGCATTTTCCCGATGACCAGCTCCACAAGTTCGATCTTATTTAAACCTTTTTCTAGGGCTTCGCGCTTAACCATGGAGAGAGCATTTTTCATCAAGCCGATCTCGTGCATTAAAATTTTCCCCTCGCTAAAATATGCTAAATATCTTGACAATTAGTCATTATCGTATTGTTATGATATTTTTATATTATATGTAGAGAAAGACATTGTCAAGAGCAATAATATTTAATAAATTTG
>JAAZHP010000132.1 GCA_012510625.1 Bacillota bacterium | reverse complement strand
GCGGGCCCAGTTCCTGCGAAACTCTTCGGCCGAGATCTCTGCTTCGATTAAGGCGGGAACCAAGTCATCGCCGGCAGCTGTTTTTTTGCGAAGCCCCCGCGACTTGTTTGAATAATATCCGTAATAGCGGACCAGCTGTTCTCCCTTATTGGGTATATGGGTTACAAGCTGGGCCAACCAATCCAGCGCCGTAAAAGTTTTCGAGCTCTTTCCATCCTTGGACTGGTAAATCACCCTAGCCACCCCATCTTTGGTTTCAGCCGCCGGGATGTAGATCATCCGCTCCTGGGAAATGGGCGCCCGGATGATATATTGGGCCAGTCTATCGAGCCCCTCGCTGTTTGACGGCCAGATCCTCTCCCCACAAAAGACGTTAAACCCGGTGTGATACCAGCTCATCATATTCTCGATAATACTGTCGGTTATCTTCTCTTCTTTCTTGAGCATTTTGAAAACTTCCAGGCGAAACGCGTCTTCCAGGTCGGATGATTGAGGGTCGGGCCCCACCGCAAAGCCTCCGTTGCCGTAAAAGCAGCCGTCCGTGGCGATGACGTGCAGGTGGGGGTTGAAATTTTGATAATCGCCAAAGGTTTGCACCGCTATCACTGCGCCGGGGCTGGCATCATCAAATGAAGCCCCTTGCTTTAAGTAAACGGATAATACTTTCCAGGCGCACTGGCTCAGTTTTGCCAGCAGCCTGCGGTCATATAAAAAATAGATTCTTAACCTTTTGGGGATGCTGAAAACCCACTGCCGGTGCGGCACTTGCTTTAGCACTTCCCCGTACAACCATTCCCCGAACTCAACCACCCGTTTTTGATGGCAGGAAGGACAAAAGTGGCGCCTTTTACATGAAAACGGCAGCAAGTACTCATGTCCGCAACCGTCACATCTGACCCGGGCAAATCCAAAGTGTAGGTCGCCGCAATCCAGGTAGTTGTAGATGACATCCTTCACGAAGGGGCGCCAGAAGCCGTAACACCTTGTGTATCTGTCTTCCCAAGCGCCTTCCAATTGCTCGAAGTGCGATTCAATGCACTGATAATATGAACTGCGCCGAGGGTGGCGGGGCTTATAAACATCCTGTTCAAGTGTGGGGCAGGTGCTTAACATTTGAAAAATCACCCTAATGTAGAACATGTGTTCGTCACTAGGGTAACACAAACCCCTTGCGGGGGCAAGGGGTTATTTCAACCTCCGCTAATAGACATAATCAGCAGATTACAGCATTGCAAGGTATCGGCTAAAGACCAAGGAACCTGGCCTTTAGGCAATTCTAATCCCCGTTTCCATTACTTCCCTGGCCTCTGGATGATTTTCATTAAAGCATTCGACTAAAAAAGGATGTGGTTCAATTCTGTAATCAACTTTTCGCCGCAATTGCATTAATCGGAAAGTGTCTTCCACCAGGTCACCAGTAAAGTCTTCTGCCACTACAGCTATATCAATATCACTGTCTTCTGTGAAGTTCCCCCTGACATATGAACCGTAAATATAGACACCGCGCAGCTTGTACTCTTTCTTCAAATACTCAGCATATTTTAAAGCGATTTGTTTTATTTGTTCTCGATCAATGGGATCAGCCATTCTCTTAACTCCTTTATTTCCTTAATCCTGGCATCGGTATACTCCTTGGTACACTTTATATAAAAACTATTCTTATAATCAGGATATCTAACGCTGATATTAAAAGTTGTAATAAGATCAAGCAGGTCTT
>JAAZHP010000011.1 GCA_012510625.1 Bacillota bacterium | reverse complement strand
GCATTGACCATGGTCGCCGCGTGGATCAGGGCGCTCACCGAGGTGGGCGCCTCCATGGCGTCGGGCAGCCACACGTGCAGGGGCACCTGCGCCGATTTGCCCACGGCGCCCATCAGAAAGCCGAAGCCGGCCAGGGCCAGCATTAATCCCGGAAGCTCGCCGGCGGCGGCCTTTTCCATAATCTCGAATACATTAAAGGTGCCGGTGGATACATAGAGAACCATGATCCCCGTCAGCAGCCCCACGTCGCCGATCTTGGTGGTGATAAAGGCCTTCAGCCCGGCCTTGGCCGCCTCGGGGTTGTGCAGCTCAAAACCAATGAGGGCATAAGAACACAGCCCCACCGTTTCCCAGAAGAAAAACATCACCAGCAGGTTGTCCGTGGTCACCAGGCCGATCATCGCGCCGATGAAAAGAAGAACAAGGCTATAATACCTGGTTAAACCCTCTTCGCGCTCCATGTACTTGTAAGAGTAAAGCAGTATGAGGGCGCCCAGCACGCCGGCCACCGCCGCAATATAAGCCGACAGACCGTCGGGCGCCAGGCTGAAATCGTTTAAAACCCCCTGCCACGGGATCACGAACCGGCCCGGAGAGCCCGCCCCCAGCAGCGTCAATATGGTCAGGCAGGCCGTAGCGGCGCCGGCGGTGATGGCAAAAGCCGGCCTGAGCTTCGGCTTGAGCGCCCCGACCAGAAGGGTTAGCGCCGCCCCGCCGATGGGCACCGCCACCTGGGCCAGGTAAATTGATGAATTCATCCAGCTTCCCTCCTTACTAACCGCGCAGCCGTCTAATCTGGCTGGTATCCACGGCGCCGTAGTGCCGGTAAATATTCACGATCATGGACATCCCCACCGCGGTAACCGCCGCTTCGATGACGATGACGATGATGGCCAGCGACTGGCCCAGCCCAGGATTCATCCAGAAGGCGCCTCCGAAGACGAAGGCCAGGGTGACCGCCTTGGTCAACATGGTGAATCCCATGAGCATGCGGAACATGTTTCTGCGGCTCACGATGCAGTAGATTCCCAGGCCGGCGATGACCGCGATGGCTGCAGCAGCCCAGACCCAGCTGACCGCCAAAACGCTCATTTTCCTCCCTCCGTCCTGAAAAGCGCTCCGATGCCAATGGCCGCCGTGAAAATGACAATCCCCAGGCCGAGAACATCGAGCAGCCTTTCTCCCCAGAGAATTTCAGGCAAGGTTCCGGGAGAGATAACCGCCGGCTCGGCCGACGCGCCTTTAAACAGGGCCCAGCCTATAAAAAGGGCAATGGCGGCGGCGATGAGCAGGCCGGTTACATTGAGGTAAGTAAGCTTCAGCTTCCGCTCTCCCTTAAACTGCCTCTCTTCCACCAGCGAGATGGTGGCCATAAATAAAACGGTGATCAGGCCCGCCCCGATGCTCAGCTCCATAATGGATGCGTAGGGCGCGCCCAAGCTGTAAAAGAGAATACTGGTAAAGACGCTTAACAAGCCCAGGCTGATGACCGCGTACAGCAGGTCGCGGCTGAAAACCACTCCCAGCGCCGCCAAGGCCATCAGCGCCAGCAAAATAACACCCAGCAAGAGTATCCCTTCTTTCCTCGTGCTCTAGCAAATCCGGGGGATATGCTGCCCCCGCAGAAAATCCAAAGCCCTGGTCCCCCCAAAGCGTGTCCTTAAAAGCGCCCTGCCGCCGCCTTCCTGCAGCCGGCCGATGACCGCCGCTCCCCGGCCCTGCTCAAAGCGGTTTAAGCGCTCCACCAGGCCGGGGGCTGCCCCGGGCGGAACCACGGCGATAAAGCGGCCTTCGCAGGCCAGGTAGAGCGGGTCCACCCCCAGCATTTCGGAAAGCTCCATTACCTCGCGGCAAAGAGGTATTTCCTCCTCCTTCACGATGATATCCAGCCTGCAGGCTGCGGCCAGCTCACTCAGCACCGTGGCCAGGCCTCCCCTGGTGGCGTCACGCATGAACCTCACCGGCAGATCCTTGATGATCTCGCGGATCAGCGGCCAGAGGCAGGCGCAGTCCGAAAGGAGGCCGTTTCCCGGGCTGATCCCCATGCGGGAGGCCAGGATGACCATGCCGTGGTTGCCCACCGGCCCGCTGACGATAACGCTGTCCCCGGGGCGGACCATCTCGGCGCCCAGGCTGAGGCGCTCCTCCCGGAGCCCTATCCCCGTGGTGTTGATAAACAAGCGGTCCACCGCTCCCCTTTCGGCCACCTTGGTGTCGGCGGCCACGATCTCCACCCTCGCTTCCGCGGCGGCGCGTGCCATGGAGACGGCCACCCGCTCCAGCTCTTCCATGGGCAGCCCTTCTTCAATGATAAAGCCGGCCGTGAGGTAGAGCGGGCGCGCGCCCATTACCGCCAGGTCATTTACCGTGCCGCAGACGGCGAGCTTGCCGATATCGCCCCCGGGGAAGAAGAGGGGGTCGACGATAAAGCTGTCCGTGGCCAGGGCCACCTTTCCTCCCGGCAGGGAGAAGAGCGCCGCATCTTCCTGCCGGCCCAGCAGGGGGTTGCCGAGGTGAGGCTCAAAGATGCGGGAGATGAGCTCCCTGGTGAGCGCTCCCCCGTCGCCGTGACCCAGTTGAACCAGCCTGGACAGGTCATTCCCCTCCCCAAAAGCTAAAAATATGAAGCGCAGGCTCCCTCGCTCGAAACCATGCAGGCCCCCTGCGGGCGCTCCGGGGTGCAT
>JAAZHP010000131.1 GCA_012510625.1 Bacillota bacterium | reverse complement strand
GAAGCCCTGGCCGGCTTCAATTATGATATTGAAGTGTCCAAAGATGATGAGTTGACCAGGGTAATCCTTGAACAGGGCCGCAAGCTGCGGGAGATCATCTTGCGCGAAGCCGATTTGATGCTCGTGGATCAAATTCTGGCCGCCATAAATTTAGACGAAAAGGTCCAGAAAAGCAACGGGCAAGAGTATTTTTCACTTCACCTTTCCACTGATGAGGCATACACAATTCCCGGCAATGCTTTATCGCACGATACGATCTCGGAGATCGTGGAGCTTTTACCTCGCGATCGCTTTACCGCGGATCGGGTGCTTGAAATAGAAATAATAAACGGGAGCGCCCGCCTGGGAGTTCCCTACAATCCGGAAGAGAGGCTGCAGTCGATCACCGAAGAGCTTGACGCTACCAGGCTGAAACTGCATGAACTGAGAGTTGCAGCAGGCCTGGCGGAGATGACCGGTGAAGGTATTACGGTGAAGCTTTACGATAAATTCGGGGCGACCAGCTCCAGCTCAATTATACACGATACCGATATCCGGGATGTGCTCAACGAACTCTTTGCCTCGGGGGCGAAAGGGATCAGCCTGGGCGGCCAGCGAATCATTGTCACATCGGCAGTGCGCTGCAGCGGTTCCCTGATCAAGGTCAACGACAAGTTAATTACGGTCAATCCCGTCGTCATCCAGGCGGTAGGCAACCCCGACCTGCTGGCCAGCGGCCTTGACATTATCAAGAACAACATGGAAGCCAGCCGGGGGATTCGCTTTGAGATTGTGCGCGAGGAGTTGCTGACGCTGCCGGCATATACGCAGGTGGGAGATTAATTATTAGGGGTTAGAAGATTTGATCATGGTGCCTGAAACTACGCTGTTGGCCATCGCGGCGGCGGCCCGCTCAAGGGCCTATGCTCCATATTCCCGCTTTGCCGTAGGCGCAGCCCTGCTCACCGGCGAAGGGGCCGTTTTTACGGGAGCCAATATAGAAAACGCCTCCTATGGCCTCACTGTTTGCGCTGAACGGGTAGCCCTTTGGAACGCGATCCAGGCCGGCCATCATCGCTTCAGCCGGCTGGCCGTGGTGGCAGATTGTTCGCCTCCGCCAACGCCCTGCGGCGCCTGCCGCCAGGTGATCCTTGAACTGGCCGGGGATATAGAAATAATCATGGGCAACCTGCAGGGCGAGGTTGTCCGGCGGTCTTTAAGCGAGCTGCTGCCCGAGCCTTTCAGCGCCGATCGGCTGGAGCGGGCCGCGGAGACCATCTCCGCTTCTGCAGCCGAAGATGAATTTTGGAGGCTGCCTGTTTCGCTGCGGCCAATTGGATTTGTCCGCAACAGCTTACTCAACCCTTCTGACGTGCCCGGCAATTACAAAACGCTTACTTCGGAAATCCACCTGGACCCTGATCTCGAGGAGGGCCTTTACCGGATCGAAGAAGAATCGAGGATCATCGTCATCGGCTACCTGCACCGCGCCGCGGGTTATACCCTGAAGGGCGAGCGCCGCGGGCGGGGCGGCGAGATTTACGGGCTTTTTGCATCCCGCACCCCCAACCGGCCGAATCCCATTTCCATGACCGAGGTGGAGCTAATCGGGCGCAGCGGGCCGGTTTTAACTGTGCTCGGCCTCGATCTCATCGACGGCACCCCGATCCTCGACCTGAAAACAGTCCTCCCCCCAACAAAATAGGTAGGGGCGGGTTTCCATGCCCGTCCGTTTTAAACATGGATGTTTGTATTGTTTGGAATGCCTTCGGGCCATGGGCTGCCCCTGCAATCCTGGCAGAAGCTGTTGGGCCGGGTATTTAATATTCCCCCCTTTGCAAAAGGGGGGCCGGGGGGGATTTAACCGTTCGCCCGCCCGCCGGTGAGCCCCGAGCCCAGGCCGGTTAATGCAGCCCAACTTTCATGTAAAGCACTACCATCATCACCGGCGAAGTATAGACCTTTATGCGCCAGAGGATTTTTTGCCTATAACGAGATATTCTTGCTGTTTTACGGTACGCTCTCGGGCGGCTCATGAGCCGCCCCT
>JAAZHP010000130.1 GCA_012510625.1 Bacillota bacterium | reverse complement strand
AGAATACCAGAACTAAAGTGATTAACAGAGAGCAGAAGGAGAGGCCGGCTTGCAGACATTCCACCGGATAATCTACCGTGATTCGCGGAAACTTGACCTTTTGGATGATGAGAGCATAAACCTGGTGGTCACCTCCCCCCCTTACCCCATGATCGAGATGTGGGATGATCTCTTTACCGCGCTCAATCCGGATATAGGTATATATCTTGAGCGCAGCGATTATCGAAAGGCCTTTGAATCCATGCACCGGGTTCTCGATGAAGTATGGCTCGGGCTCTTCAGGGTGATGAAAGCGGGGGCGCTGGCCTGCATTAATATCGGCGATGCCACGCGAACAATGGGAGATCGCTTTCAGCTCTTCGCCAATCATTCGCGGATTCAAAGCAAGTGCCTGGAGATGGGCTTCGAAGTGCTGCCTTCCATCCTGTGGCGCAAGCCGACCAACGCGCCGAATAAATTTATGGGCTCTGGGATGCTCCCGGCGGGCGCTTACGTGACCCTGGAGCATGAGTATATCTTGATTTTACGCAAGGGCGGCAAAAGAACTTTCAGCTCTCCCGAAGATAAAAAAAGAAGGAGAGAAAGCGCCTATTTCTGGGAGGAGAGGAACAGCTGGTTTTCGGATATCTGGGACCTCAAGGGAGCCGGCCAGGAGATGAATGATCAAGACTTAAGGCAAAGAAGCGCAGCCTATCCCTTTCTCCTGCCTTTCCGCCTCATCAACATGTACTCTCTAATTGGGGACACTGTCCTGGATCCTTTTCTGGGCACTGCCACCACTAGCCTGGCGGCCATAGCCTGCGGCAGAAACAGCGTCGGATACGAGATAGACTCCGGCTTTGCCGGCTATATAAAGCGGCGGATTGAGCAGGAAACTGCCGGGCTCAGTCATTACAACCTGCAAAGAGTTAAAGATCATATTGAGTTTGCCCGGGAGTACGCCCAAAACAAAGGCGCTTTAAAATACCTGAACAGGCATTTCGGCTTTCCCGTGATGACGAGACAGGAAAAAGAGCTAAAGCTGCCCTTTGTTAAATCGGTGGAGGAAGTGGATGAAAACCTGTTCAAAGCTGCATACCTGGATGATGTATCTGTCAAGAAAGAACTAGACCTCAAGGGAATCAGCATAGGCAAGCAGCTATGCCTGCCCGGTCTCAGCTAGAGGGGGAGAGACCCGCCAGACCCAGCAAAGGATCTCCTTCACCAGGGCTTTTAAGCCGCCGCCAGGGCAGCTCTTAACAGCAGCCCTCCCAAAATGGCCAGCAAGGTGCTCAGCAGAGTCCCGGCCAGGTAATATTCGGCAAAATCCCTGTTCTCCAGCTCCTTGTAGCGGGCGATAGATTTGGCCGTAAAAACAAAGGCAATGGAAGTAAAGGCGCCGGTCAAGGTAAGGGTTATTATCAGCGCCCGCTCGAACATGCCGATATAGCGCCCGGCCTGGCGGGTATCGCCGAATTTGCCGGCAGGTTCGGGCAGGCGCAGCGTTTCCAAATCCAGCACCTTGCGCACGAGCACCGCCCCGCCGAAAATGACATAGCCGTAGATAACTGCTATGAGCAGAAATTGCGCAGCTCCGCCGAGAAGAGATCTGCCTGCCGGAGCAAGCAGGCTCTGATAAAAGGATGCCACCGGTTTACACAGAGGCGGATCTATCCACTGCCAGGCGGCGAAAATCAGCAGGAGATGCAGCGCCTGATCCAGCACAAAGATAAAGGCATCGGCAGGATGCTCAGGCGGGAATAGGTGGTTCTTCAGCCAGTCCAGGAGCAGGTGCGCTGCGGGCAGCGCAAACCAAAGTAATACCGTCGCCGGGGAAAAGTAAGGATGTGTCAACAGGGCCAGGGCGATGAAATGGCCGCCAAAATGAAGCAGGTACGCTCGGGGGAGCCCCCTGCATTTTCCCGCGGCTACTTGCGGGCTCTGCAGGATAAAGTCGGCGATCACGTGGGCCAGGACCATCGACAAAAAGAACTCCATCAGCGCATCCCCTCCTTTACATAGGCAGAGAGGAAGCGCTCCGCCTCCGCCACAGCTTTCCAGCCGGCGGCCTGGCAGCGTTTGGCCACGTTTTGGGGGCTGATGCCCAGCTCCGCGGCGGCGGCCGCGTAGGTGCCGGCGCGTTCATAGGCGTCGACGGCCTGCCACTGCTTGGCGCTCCAGCGGTCCTGGATGGTGTCGATGAGGGTATAAAAAGCGTTGACTGCCGCCCATATATCCGCCCTTTCACCGGCGAAACGGGTCGCCGCCTTCCGGCGGCTTTTCATCTCCTCCAGGGCCGCACGGGAATAATGAAAGGCGCTGCCGTCCATCTGCCAGGCATACTT
>JAAZHP010000129.1 GCA_012510625.1 Bacillota bacterium | reverse complement strand
GACCTGATCGCTTTTCGGCGTCTTTACGGGCTGCTGCGCATGCTCCGCCCGGCCCTGCTGCATATCCACGGTTTCAAGGCGGCGCTGCCCGGTCTTCCCGCGGCGCGCCTGGCCCGGGTCACCGTATTAATCACTGTGCACAACTACCCGGCTCACCGGGCTTCTCTCTACATGCCTGCCGCAGGAAAGCTCTTGGGCGCACAGAAAGCGCATTACATCGCCGTCTCCGGCGCCCTGGCCGGTGAACTTGCCGCCCTGGGCATCCCGCGGGATCAGATCACCGTAATCTATAACGGCATAGATCCCGCTCCATTCGAAGCGGCCGCCGCCGGACGATTTTCGCGGCGCCGGCATGCGGGCGAGATCGTTGTCGGCACTGCAGCCCGCTTTGCCGTCCAGAAGGGCCTCTCCTATTTCCTGGAGGCGGCTGCAGCGCTGGCGCCGCTTTTTCCGCAAATGCGTTTTCTGCTAATCGGCGACGGTCCCGAACGGCCTGCCCTGGAGAAGCTGGCCAGCCGGTTAAGCCTTCCGGGGCGGCTCACCCTATGCGGCCACAGGAACGACCTGCCGCGCCTGCTGGCCGGCATTGATATCTTTGTCCTCCCTTCGCTTACGGAAGGTTTTTCTCTTACTCTCCTAGAAGCCGCCGCCGCCGGTTGCGCAGTGGTGGCCACGCGGGTTGGCGGCGTCCCCGAAGTGATCACTGATGGAGTACATGGGCTTCTGGTCCCGCCGGCTGACGCCGTGGCCCTGGCCCGCGCCGTGGCCGCCCTGGCCCGCAACCCGGAGCTGGCCCGCCGCCTGGCCCGGGCCTGCCGCGAGCGGGTCATAACTGAATTTACCCTTGAGCGGATGCTCTCCCGGACCGCAGCTCTTTACGGCCGGCTGGCAGGCGAGTGCGGGCAGAAAAATTCAACAGTTCCGGGGTTGGCAGGTGACCGCTGATCCCAAAAAAAAGACCGGATCCGGCAGGAAACTTATTGCTGCCCTTGCAGCAGCAGCGGCGGTGCTCTCACTGGTTGTTTTTTTACTCTTCCAGTGGGTTCGCGCCCCAGATGAGTCCTGGCCCTCTTTCAGGTTTACAGGCGCTGCGGAAGGGGATGGGCGGGTCATCCTGCTGCTGGCGGACCGGCTCACTTACGGCGATCTTCGCCGTAGGGCGGGACCGAACCTGGCCCGGCTTCTCGAACAGGGCGCCGTTGCCCTGATGAATGTGCGCGCCGGGCGGACGGGCAGCGAAAGCGGCTACCTGAGCCTCGGCGCCGGAGCCAGGGCGGCGGCCGGACCGGAGGGTAGGGAGGCCTTCGAAAGGGGCGAGCTCTTCGAGGGGGAGCGGGCCGAAGTAATCTTCGAGCGCCGCACCGGGAAGCCCCCAAAAGGAGCGCTTTTTCACCTGCAGGCCGCCGCGCTGCAGGTGAGAAACAGCGCCCTGCCTTACCCGGTCACGGTGGGGCTAATGGGGGAGATGCTGCAGAAAAAAGGTTTAAGCGCAGCGGTCTGGGGCAACGCCGACGGGGCTGCGCCGAACCGCAGCGCCGTGTTGGCGGCCATGGATTACGGCGGAGAAGTGCCTGCCGGAGCGATAGGCAGGGATCTGCTGCGGAAAGACCCGCTTTATCCCTTTGGCGTGCGGACGGACGTGGACAGGCTTGCCTCCGCCGTGGTTGAAAATTTGAGCCTGGCCCACCTCCACGTAGTGGAGTTCGGCGACAGCAGCCGGCTGGATGAATACTGGCCTCAACTGGCGCCGGCAAGGGGAGAGGCGCTTTTCAGGACGACCATGGAGAACCTGGACCGGCTGCTCGGGAGGCTGCTGCCCCTGGTCGACGGGGAGGGCGCAGCCCTGCTCCTGCTGGCGCCTTCGCTGCCGCTGAACCGGCCGGCAGGCGGGGAGCAGCTGGCCCCTTTTATTTTTACCGCCGCCGGCCAGGAGCCCGGCCTCCTTCTCAGCGCCGCCACCCGCCGCCCGGGACTGGTGCAGAATACAGACCTGGTTTCCCTCATCTTCTCGCTGCTGGAGGGCGGCGGCAGAAGCGCTTCGCCCGGACCGGTCTCATCCTTCGGCATAATTCCCCATGAAGAAGCGCTTGCTTTCCTGGATCGCTTCAGCTCACATACATCACTGGTATCCAGCCAGCGCTCGCCGCTGCTCAAGGGCTATGTTGCCGCCCTCGTTGCCGCTCTCCTGGCTGCCCTGGCCGGGCTGCTGCTGAAGATAGGCCCGCTGCTGCCTCCCCTCTCCCGGGTGATCCGGCTGCTGATTTTTGTCCCGCCGGCTCTGCTTCTGCTCCCCGGGCTGACCGGATTTCCCCGGGCGGCAGCCTGGCAGAGCGCCTTCGTCCTTCTCGGGGCGGCGCTGCTGCCGGCTTTATTGATGCATTCCCTGCTGCATCGCTGCCGCCATCTCTACTGGGCCGTGCTCGGCTGGGCCATCGCCTTCCTCCTGCTCATCGACACCCTGGCCGGGGCCTCCCTGCAGCAGCTTTCCATTTTCAGCTATGACCCGGTAGGCGGAGCGCGCTATTACGGGATGGGCAACGAATACATGGGTGTCCTCATCGGGGCGGCCTTGCTGGGGACGGTTTCCCTGGCGGCATATGTCTCCGGAGAATCCGCAGCGCCGCGGCAGAAAATTGTCTCCACCTTGCTGAATGTGGCGATCATTGGTTTTTACGTCCTGATTATCTTTATCCTCGCGGCGCCCAATTTTGGAGCCAACCTCGGCGGCACCCTCGCGGCGGCAGTAGCCTTTGGAATGGCCTGGGCGGAGCTGTCGGGGATGGGGGAGCAGAAAAAGAAAAGGGCACTTTGCGTGATCGCCTTTTTGCTCCTGGCCGCAGGCCTGCTCTATGTCTTGAATGTCTGCCTGCCCCAGCTTCCGCCTTCCCACGTGGGACTTTTCGGCGAAATGGTCGCCTCGCGCGGCCCGGCCGGTTTCTGGGAGACAGCCGGGCGGAAAATGAGCATGAATTTGAAGCTGGTGCGCTACTCCATCTGGGGGCGGGCCCTGGTTACCCTGGTGGGGCTCTGCGTGGTGTTATCACTTTACCCGGGCGGGCTCCGGCAGCGTTTGCAGAGAGAGCACCCCGACCTGGCAGCCGGCATCACCGCCGCCCTGGCCGGCGCCGCCGCCGCGCTGCTGACGAACGATTCCGGAGTGGTGGCGGCGGCTACAATTCTTCTTTACGTCGTGCCTCCGGTCTTGCTCACGGTCATGCAGAAAAGTTACACCCCGGGGCAAGATAGAGGTATAAGAAATGAACGGCAGGATTAACCGGGTATCAATGGAATATCTTAATTTGGGAAATTCAACCGAGGGAGGTTTGCTATTTGACAGCGGACAGTTATAACACTGTGCTGCCGAACGGGATCCGGCTCACCTTTATCCCGGCGGCAAAATTTAAGACCATCAGCATGGCCCTCTTCATACACCAGGAGCTTTCTGCCGAAAAAGCCACCCTCACCGCGCTGCTGCCCTCGGTGCTGGAGCGGGGCAGCCGTCTTTATCCTGACAACCTGGCCCTGCGCCGGGCGCTGGAAGAGCTTTACGGCGCCGAGCTCTCCACTGACGTGCACAAGAAAGGAGAGCGGCACTTGATCTCCTGCTCGCTGGAGATGATCCACGGGAAGCATGTGGGAGAGAACGGGCAGATGCTGCGCCGCGGCCTGTCGATCCTGGGCGGGCTTATGGGCGATCCCCTGGTGGTGGATGGAGGTTTCAAGGATTCATATGTGGCCCAGGAAAAGGAGCAGCTGGCCAATTTGATCCGGGGCCTGATCAATGACAAGGCGCTCTATGCCGTGGAGAGATGCCTGCAGAACATGTGCGCCCGCGAGAGATACGGTGTGTTCAAGTACGGGCAGATTGCGGACCTGGAAAAAATCAGCCCCGTCTCTCTCTGGCGCTACTACCGCGAGATACTTTCAGCCAACCCGGCAGAGCTTTATATCGTCGGGGACCTCGATGCGAGCCGGGTGGAGGAGGCGGCCCGGGAGACGGTGCATTTCCACCGGGGGCCGCAGGGGGACGGCCTTCCGGAAACGGAGGTTTACTTTGAACCCTCCGAGGCGAGATTTGTTGAAGAGAGGCTGCCGGTAGAGCAGGCCAAGCTGGTTATGGGCTACCGCACCAATATAGCCTACCGCGATCCGCTCTACATTGCCCTGCTGGTCTACAACGGCATTCTGGGGAGCTTTCCGCATTCTAAACTATTTCTTAACGTTCGCGAGAAAGCCGGACTGGCTTATTATGTCTACTCCCGCCTGGAAAGGCATAAGGGAATTTTGCTCATTTCCGCCGGGATCGATGGGAGCAAGTATGAAAAGGTGCGGCAGATTATTGAGCAGCAGGTCGAGGCGATGGCCCGCGGGCAGATCAGCGATGTGGAGCTGGAGAATACGCGCCGGGGGCTGATCAACCAGCTTCGCGCCGGGGAAGACAATCCATACCAGTTCATCAACCGCCAGCTGGACAGTGAAATTGGCGGGAAACTCTACACCACAGATGAGATGATCCGGGGGATCGAAGAGATCGGCCCGGGGGAGATAAAAGCCGCAGCGGAGAAGGTCCGGCTCGATACGGTTTACCTGCTGCAGGGCGGAGAAAGGACGGTGCCGCATGGCCACTAAAAACTGCCACAGCGTACGCGAATTTAGCGAACTTCAGGAGAGCTTGTTCTGCTATGAAATCTACCCCGGGATGCCGCTCTACGTTCTGCCGAAACCGGGCTATCAGAAAAAGTATGCCATCTTTGCGGCCCATTTCGGCTCCATTGACAATCGCTTCCGGGTGGATGGCACCGGCGAAGAGGTGGCAGTCCCCGAAGGGGTGGCTCATTTCCTGGAGCATAAACTCTTTGAGGACGAGCGGGGGAATGTTTTCGACCGTTTTGCAGCCCATGGAGCCTCCTCCAACGCCTTTACCAGCTTCACGTATACCGGCTATCTCTTTTCCACGACCGATCATTTTCCCGAATGCCTCGAGCTGCTGCTCGATTTTGTGCAGGAGCCTTACTTTACCGAAGAGACGGTGAGAAAGGAGCAGGGCATTATCGGGCAGGAGATCCGCATGTACGAAGACAATCCCGAGTGGCGGGTTTTCTTCGACCTGCTGCAGTCGCTCTACCACCGCCACCCGGTGCGTGAAGATATCGCCGGCACGGTAGAGAGCATCGCCCGGATCACGCCGGAGCTTCTCTATCAATGCTACCGCCGCTTTTACCATCCCGGCAACATGGCCCTTTTCGTAGCAGGCGATCTCGATCCGGAGCAGGTCCGGCGGCAGGTCGATGAGAATATAGCCCGGCGCAATTACAGGGAGCTTGGAGAGATTATCCGGCTCTACCCGGATGAGCCTGAGACGGTAGCGCGGCAGCGCATCTCCCGGGAGATGGTTGTCTCTGAGCCGCTCTTCAATCTGGGTTTCAAGGATCCGGCGTTAACGCGGCTTGAAGGCGACGCGCTGCTGCGCCGGGAGAGCGCCATGGAGATTATGCTGGACATCATTTTCGCGCCCAGCGAGCCGCTTTTTAACGAGCTCTACGAGGATACGCTCATTGACGACCGCTTCACCGCCGGTTATACCGCCGAGCCCAGCTACGGCTTCGTTCTCATCGGGGGCGAGACCAGGGACCCCGGAACTCTTTATGAGCGGATCATGGAGGCCATAGCCAGGGCCAGGCGGGAAGGTTTCAGCGCAGAGCAGTTCGAGCGCCACCGGCGCAACCGGCTGGGCAGCTTCATGCGCCGCTTTAATTCCCTGGAGTTTGTTGCCAACAACTACCTTGCATACCGCTTCCGGGGCAGCGACCTGTTCAACTACCCGGCCATACTGCATCAGATAACCCTGGAGGAGGTGCAGTCGCTTCTGGAAGAGGTCCTGGTTCCTGAAAGACACGCCGTCTCCGTCATTCTGCCCCAAAAATCCTGACGGCAAACTATGGCGCTATGCCACCAAATAATACTGCTTAGGGGCTGTCCCGGAAAGGCAGCCCTTTCTGTCATTCCTTAGAAATTGGAGAATCTCTTACCTCCAACTTCTCTCTTCTCACCTCTCAACTGGCTTCCATGGCCGCCCGATATGTTAAATCCCCCCCGGCCCCCCTTTTTCAAAGGGGGGAGCCTTGAGATTCTTCGCTTACGCTCAGAATGACATTAAAAGGAAGCTGCCCCGGTTAAGGGTTGTAGGGGCGGCTCATGAGCCGCCCGAG
>JAAZHP010000128.1 GCA_012510625.1 Bacillota bacterium | reverse complement strand
GTGGATCAACTTTTTCCTGGCGCATTCTTTAAAGTGGATCACTTTTTTCCTGGCGTTAGTGGATCAATTTTTTTCTGGCGGGTGGATCAATTTTTTCTTGACGATCGCAGACCTGGAAAGCGCTGCTAAAACAAGGCGCAGCCCGGACTTTCGAAATAGAATCCTCCGGGCTTATGAATATCAATGCGCCGTCTGTGGCTTTAACGTCAGGCTGGGGGATACTCTAGTAGCTGTCGAAGCGGCCCACATAAAATGGCACCAGTACGGAGGACCGGATTGCGAAGAAAACGGCATCGCGCTCTGTTCCATGCACCATAAGCTTTTTGATAAAGGCGTATTTACCCTCGACCAATCCCTTGTTTTCCGGGTGGCAGAGGAAGCACACGGCACCTTCGGTTTTGAAGAATGGCTTATGCGTTATCATGGTAGGCCTATCCGCCAGCCACAAAAGCCGGATTACTATCCCAACGAGAACTATATCAATTGGCACGTCCGGGAAGTATTCCGCGGTCCTTCCCGGTATACCGCAGATAATATGGAAAATGGTTATTAATATAGTAAGGATGCTTCTGTTAGATGAATGCTTACTGTGTTTAAATATCTTTATAGGCAAAGCTTTAAAAGGATTATTGGAGGTGTAATCTTGGCGACTTATTCTGAAATTCAAGATTGGGTAAAACAAAATTACGGCTGGAAGCCTAAAACATGCTGGATAGCACATTGTAAAGAATTAAAAGGATTACCTGTAAAAAAAGCCGCCAACCGCAAGGGGAATAAACTATTAGTTCCTTGCCCAGAAAATAAAAGAATTGCTATAGAAGCAGCTTTCCGGCATTTCGGCATGATTTGATAAACCTTCAGGTTGGGTGAAAGCGGTTTTCCGAGATCTGGATGTAAAAAGAAGTCAATCTACCTCAGGCATCATCGCTCGATCTTCTATGAATCTATCTTGGACTTGAAGCGGCATAATTCTGCTGAACGACGCTTTTGGTAACTATTGATTAAAAAATTGAATGTTACTGCTTTCTTTTCAGGCTGTTGATAGCCTCGTGTATCGCCTTGCGCATTTCTTTATACTCAATAAAGGCCCAGGCGTGCAGCAGGGGGATGAAGCGGCGGTCGCCGGTTGCTTCGATTTTTTCAAGCAGCAGCAGGATCATTTCCCGGTCCCGGTCCTTTAGCTGCTTTACAAAAGTGTAATCCATTCCGTTTAGGAGCGCCTTTAGCTTCTCCAGTAGCTCTTCGGCATAGGTTTCTTTTTCGATTTCCCAACCCTTTTCAGTGTATACCAGCACCGGCAGCCGGTGGTTGTATTCAATTTTCAGGTAGCCGTCCGCGATGGCCCGGTCTATGCGGGCGGTAATTTCGGCCAGGGTAAGCTCCTTGTAATAGCCGTAGACGGGGTTTTGATCCAATTTTAGTTCAAGCAGCTTCTTATCCCGGGAAGCTTTTAATATTTTGGCCAGCAGGTTCCGCCCCCCGGCCATGATCAGTTCATCGGCACCGCGCAATATGGCTTTTATCTCCTCAAAGGAGAGCTTCTCTCCTACCGGATTCAATTGATAGCCGACTTGTCTTACTCTTCTGCCCATTTTCTCTATCCTCCCTGGCGAGATGTAGGGTATTTCAGGAGCAGGAACCCCGGGATGAGCCGGATGTGGGGACGATCCGGGATGCCTAACCAAACCTGAAAGCCCAATGGGTTTATTCAGAAGATGGCTATTGATAAAGAGGCTTATGATCACTCCATAAAACCGCTCATATGCATGATATTGCATTATTGAAACACCAGTCAATTACAGCCCCGAATGTGTTGATCTCTCTATCGCATAGATACAGAGCTGAACTCATTCCAGGCCCCGCCATGGCCTGGTTCGTGGAAGCCACCGGGGGACATTTGCCTTATAAATAAGGTAAGATTGGCCAAACCGTTTTTCTAACCCCGGTTCCTCGGAGAACACAAAATAGAAATGGTTGACCAGGATAAATATACACGTCCAAAGCGCTATTACCCACGATCCCCAAAATATGGCTTGCCCCGACAACACCAGCGCCACTCCGATGATCATGGGGTTGCGGACAAAGCGATATGGACCGGCGGCAACCTGCTTACGGGTTGGATTCCATGGTGCAATCGTGCCCTGGCCGAATCTTACGAACAGGTAGATACACCAGATGAGCAAGCATAATCCAAAGGCAACAACCAGCGCGCCGCTTAAGCGGGGCAGCCATACCACCGCTGTACCGGCGGCCCAGCGATGGTCAATCCAGGCAAACGATGTTAAGAGCCAAAAAGGGATCACCACCGCCGCCAGGAAGGGTAAAAAGAGGATAGATAATAAATGGCGTAACAGCATCAGTCTGACTCACTCCTTGTGATTCTTAACCAGATTATGACCGCCAACCTGTGAGACCACATGGACTAGTCGATGATGGCTACCGCCCGGACCGGTGAACCGTCTCCGTCTTTTATCCTCAGGGGAAAGCCGTAGAACATAAATTCTTTATCCGCGGGCAATTGATCCACGTTGATCAGGCCGGTAAAGGTCACAATTTTGTTCTTTAGCAAGGCCCGTTCAAGCTCTGCGGTGATTGGCCCGCCGACAAAGGGGGGTTGAGCGGCAAGGATGGCCGCGAGGCGGTCCAGACCCACTTCTTCTCTGAAGATAAGCCCCATCCTGGCTGGCAGCGGCTGGTTGGGGAAGACCAGGCGCGCTTTGCCGAAAAACCGCTCCAGGGGTATCTCTTCCAGCGTCTCGCCGTCTTTATGCATATGCGAAAAGGCGTCGACATGTGTTCCCGTATGCGACCCCATGGTCAGTTTGCGCAATACCCATGTATTACTTTCATATGTATGTACTACTTCCACCACCACTTCAGGATCGCCGGGATAAACCTCCATCCCGCTCTGAATCGGCCTGGTCAAGTCGATAACCCGCATGAATACCCTCCGTTTTTAAGTGCTATCTCTTCGGTATAAGGCCAACGCGACAATTTCCACTGCTGGCAAATTGTGAAAAGCACTGTACGACTTGCTCATAATTTCCCTCGCAGGTAAAACCTTCACCGGATAAACCGTAATATCATAATGTATCAAAATTGTATCAGCATCTCCCGGGACAATGTCTCCCAAATTAAAAGTGGCCATGCTGCCCGAAATCGCATAATCATGGCTGGTCCTTTTAAAATCGTTATATTGACAATAAGCAGAATCATTCACAAGCAAGGGAACCGTTACGCGCACGTTTTTCGCAACATTACTCCCGGCATTGATCACCTGAACTTCTATACATACCATAACTGCTGGGATTTCCTTGAATATCAGCCAGAGATACAGGCTCAAACCGCTCCCAGGGTTCCGGTACCAAGGCCTTGGTGCCGGCGCGAAACATGTCGCCGATCTCCACAACCTTCCCCTCACATTAATTATCAAAATATTGAGGTTTGGTTTTTAAAAACTCACATAAAACCAAGCCCGACTCCTTCCATTCCTTTGCCACCGCCACCCCGATATAACGAAAATGCCACGGTTCATATATATAACCTGTTACGCTTTCTTTTCCTTCAGGATAACTTAAAGCAAAGCCATACAAATGAGCATTATTAAGCAACCATTTGCCTTGCTTTGTATTGGCAAAACCCGTCGTCCAATCAGCGCTTGTCCCTCCAAAATCAACCGTCGTGCCTAATTGATGTTCAGACTGTCCAGGCCTGGCACTAAAACGATTGGCAGCCTCTTCT
>JAAZHP010000127.1 GCA_012510625.1 Bacillota bacterium | reverse complement strand
TATCCATTTCGCTCTTAATCCGCCGTCCTGACCTGGCCGCCGCCGTAAGGACTTTGCACGATCATTTTGCCCTTGGCATAGCCGATTTGACTGCCGGAGAGACAAATTATCTCCATGAAAAGATGATTGTCAAATAAATGATTATATGCTAAGATTAGCTATCAAACGTGGAAAAGGAGGCAGTAGATTGGCCGAAGTAGCTGAGAGCAAGCCGGTCGTCGATGTATCACCGAAGAAAAGGTTGACAGCCCTTTTGTTGTGTTTATTCCTGGGTGGACTGGGGATTCACCGGTTTTACGTGGGCAAAGTGGGCACGGGCATTCTCTGGCTGCTTACCCTCGGTATTTTAGGTATCGGCGCACTTGTTGACCTTATAATGATCATAGTAGGTTCATTCAAGGATAAAGAGGGCAAAGTCCTGACCGAGTGGTAGGGGAAATTTTCCCGGGCTGTTTACGGGCACCGGGAGCTGTAAAAATGTAAGGGGCTGCCTCGAAAGGGCAGCCCCTTGTTGTCATGAGACGGCCTCCTTCATTTCGTGCCCGCAAGTATTTTGGGTTAATAGGGCATTTTCATCTCGGGACCGTAGATCTGCTCCATCATTTTAAGAACCTCTTTCTTGATCATGCCCCGCAGCGGCACCTTGGCGATCATCCCGTAAAGAGCGGCATTACCCTTTTTTGCCAGCGAAGGATCGCTCTTGACTTTTTCAACGGAATGCTTCAAGTCAAGTATGAACTGGTCAGTGATCCGTTCGTGCAGCGGCGTAACCATGGCGTGCAGCGCCTCGGGCCGCTGCAGCCGGTCGACGAGCCAGCCTTTCTCTTCCATCTGGTCGCCCACGGCATAGATGTTGACTTTTTTCGAGGTGGAGCGGTAGGCGAAGACGCTCATTTCAGGGTTGCTCATAATTTCCAGTTCGGGAATGGAGCGGATCCCCTCCTGCAGGGCAGCCGTTGTCTCCATTACCTTCCGGGCCAGCTCCAGGTAACCGTTTATGCCGAGCGCTTTTATTGACGCCCAGGCTGCGGCGATGGCTCCTCCAGGCCGGGTTCCGAGCAGCGCCGGCGAGATGAAGATGCCCCCGGGCCAGTTTTCATAAACAAAAAACTGGTGCTTCAGGTAGTCCATGTTCCGGTATAAGAGCACCGAGGCCCCCTTGGCGCTGTAGCCGTATTTATGAACATCCGCCGAGATGGAGGTAACCCCGGGAACCCTGAAGTCAAAGGGCGCTATTTTATATCCCAGCCTCTCTACGAAAGGCAGCATAAATCCGCCGAGACAGCTGTCCACGTGAAAGGGGATTCCCTTCTCCTGGGCCAACGCGCCGAGCTCGGCAATGGGGTCGATAACCCCGTGCGGGTATGAAGGCGCCGAGCCTACAATGAGGATTGTATTTCTATTGATCCGCTTCTTTACCGCCTCCACATCGACCCGCAGGTCGCTTCTCAAGGGAACGTGGACCATCTTCACCCCAAAATAGCGCGCCGCCTTTTCCCAGGCCACGTGGACAGATTCCGGGGCGATCATCTCCGGCATCCCGGAGCGGAACGACCTTTTAGAAGCAGCCCGATCGCGGTAGGTCATCACCGGCAGCAGGCAGCTCTCCGTGCCCCCTGAAGTCATTGTCCCGACAACGCTGCCGTCTCCGTTCAGCAGGCCGGCGGTCATCCGGACCACTTCATGTTCCATGCGTTTCAGGCTCCTGAACGCCATCGGGTTGAGGGCGTTTTCCGAAAAATAGAGGGCAAAGGCGTCAATCAGGAACCGGGTGTGCTCTTCACCTATATAGTAGACCAGGCTCCAGGTTTTCGAATCCTTATAGTTGGCGTCACCCTCTTTAAAGCTGCGCAGCATCTCCAGGACTTCGCTCCTGTCCAGGCCCTTTTCCGGTATGGTCAAATTTTTGCTGTTATCCATTGCCAATACCTCCGTTAATCATTGTTTAGAAAAATGATTTCAAAAGATAAGAAAAAGATATCCCGAGATAGTTGCCGATAGCATAGCCGATAATCCCGGTGTAAAGTCCCGACAAAATAATCTCCTTGTTTTTCAAGGCGTTGGCCACAACGGGGACAAAGGGCGGCGAGCAGATTGCTGAAGTCGAAGTGATGATCACCGTATCCGTGTCTATTTTAAAGATCCTGGATAAAAGCACGTGTAGAAGGAGCGAACCAAAAATGCAGAAGGTGACAAAAGACAGGATCTGCCAGTTCACCCGGGTAAAAAGCTCTTTTAAGTTTGCCATGGAGCCGACCACGAGGCAGAATACGTAGATGAGGTACATCCCTGCCTGAAAGGTTTTCTTAATCCGCCTGATCTGCGGGATGAAAGAGCAGGCAATACCCAGGGTGGTAATAGTTAGGATAGTTACGGCGGTGCTGTATTCTTCCGGAAACAGTTCAGACAGGGCCAGCGAGCCGCCAAGGATTAAGAGGGCTAATGCAAAAGCACCGAGCAAGGGCGGCAAAATTTTACGGCTGAAGATTCCTTTATAAGAATCGATGGCCTCATCCTCGGCGCTGCCTTCCAGGACGGCGGCGCCGCATTTGCTTTCAAACTTGGGGAGAATCAGGCCAAAGAGCCTCTGGGCCACCGAGCATAGAAAGAGGATGTAGATGAGCGAGATGACGGTGTCGTAAGTATGCATGGTTATATATACATCGGAACTGACATGCAGGGCCGTTTTGATTGCCGCCAGGTTGGGCGTGCCTCCTGTATAAAGCCCCACGGCCATTCCTCCCAGTTGCCAGGCGTAGGGAGCCTTATCGCTGATGATCATATATCCCCCAAAGGCCACGACGAGAATGGAAATGGTGCCCAGCAGCATGCACAGGGTAGCTTTGCCCGCCAGGCGGGTCCAGGCCTTTACATCCATCGAGAAGAGCAGCAGCGGCAGAGCCAGGGCGACAACGGCCGAAGAGAGCAGATCTTGCAGTTCTGCCGCAGCCGGCGGCAGGGATAGAAAATTGCCTAGCAGCATGCCGGCGAGGTAGCAGAGGATCACGGCTCCGATTTTATTGATCAGGGGAAAGCGGTAGCACAGATAGATCACCAGGACGGGAAAGAGAAAATAGAAAGAAACTAGCACAACCGGGTTCATTTATGCACTTCCTTCCTTGTACAGATTAGACTAATTATCTTTGGCACCAGCTGCCAATAACTTCTTATATTAATTCAATTGCTCCAAAAATCCTGCATGAATAAATAAATTCGCAGTATTTTAATTAAAAAGGGCTGTCCTAAAAAGACGCCCTATATCTACGAACGAAAGGTTCCGGTAAAAGACGAACCGTTTACTTCCGGTGGTAGGGGGGTGTGCCTGGCATTGGTTGCTGCCGGCGCACGGCAGCAACCAATAAAGCGGATAAGCAGGCGTACACAGGCGGAGTAATTATTAAAGTGCGGGATTAATCTCGCTGATTTTTTTGCCGGCGCGCTTAAAATATTTCTTCAGCTGTTTTCTCTGTTCCGGATCAGCCTCCGCGAAGATTTCACGGTCGACCTGAAGCATTTTTTCCATCTTCTCAAGCGTGCGGAGCAGGCCGTGATACCACAGATCGATGAGATATGCCCCGGCCTGGCCGCCGCCCAGCTGGAAAAGGGATAACTCTTCCTTGTTTACCTGGTAAAAATTTTTACGGTTTGCCACAATGAGGTCAATTGCTTTCTTCTGCTGAGCGGGCGTAAGCTTCTCCAGCAAATCGGAATGCACCTTGATATCGGCAAGATGGTATCTCTTTATTTTTCCAGCCTTGAAATCCTTGATTAATTTTTTCGAGGCTTCCCCGGATAGCCCCAGCTCCCTGACGCTGTCTTCGATGGATTTGGTCCGCCTTTTTTTCTCCTGCTCTACAACCAGCCTGTATTGAAGGCTGTTTTCCCGGGATAGAATAACACTTTTTGTGGCAGCCGGTTTCTTTTTAAGCGCCTCATCAGAAAAAATGCTTTTACAGTATTCCACCAGCCGGTTTTTCTCATCATCTTCCAGTGTCTTCACGTCTTCGATGGTCAAATTCTCGACATTTTTGCCCATCTCCGGATCCCTCCTTCATGATCAACCTATGATTTATTGAGCCTGTCTTATGCAATAAACATAAAGGCAGCCCATCATTCTGGGTCGGTTTATATCTTGTGTCTTTCCGATTATTGTCGAAACAGAGGCGGTTTTTAGTGAAATCCACGCCGGGGCAAGATCTATTCCGATCATTTACCATCTCTACTTAATCATAATATTTGTATACGGGGATGTAGGGGCGGCCCTTGTGGCTGCGCAAACCCGTGCCGGGAAACAGTTCAAATGTCGTTTACTTACCCCCGGGCAGGTGGAAGAACTGGGGATGGTCTGCGGCGGCGATGTCGTGCTATACTTACAGTATATTGCGGCTGCCGACAGCCGGATCCACTCCCTGGTTGATTCTATTTCTCCCTGTACGACCGGGCGGTGGAGGCGATGGCGGCCATTGTGAAAAGCTGTTTGTAATTGCCCGGCGTTCCGGGTAAACAATTACCTGTCCAAGGCGGGCTAGAATAATGAACTTGCTTTTTATTGGAGACATTTTCGGTTCACCGGGCCGGTCATTTTTAAAGGAGCTGCTCCCGGAGTTGCTCAAGGATTATCAAATTGATCTGGCCATCGCCAATGGCGAGAACGCGGCCGGCGGGGTGGGGCTTACCGGCACGGTGGCGGAGGAGATCTTCTCTGCGGGCGTGGATGTGATCACCTCGGGCAACCATATCTGGCATCAGAAAGAGATTTACCCGCTCCTGGAAACAGAAGAGAGAATCCTGAGGCCGGCGAACTACCCGCCCGGCGTTCCGGGCAAGGGCTCCGCTGTTTACCGGGCCCGGGACGGCACTGCCGTGGGAGTGATCAATGTCTGCGGTAGAACATACTCTTCCCAGCATTTCGATTGTCCCTTTAGAGCTCTTGATGCCGGGATTGACAAAATCAGGGCCGCCGCTCCGGTAATCGTAATAGATTTCCACGGCGAAGCCAGCTCTGAAAAAATTGCCGCCGGCTGGTATGTTGATGGAAGGGCCAGCGCCCTCCTGGGAACCCATACCCATGTTCAAACGGCCGACGAGCTCATCCTGCCCGGGGGCACCGCCTATATCACCGACGCCGGGATGACCGGCAGCTATGAGGGTGTAATAGGGGCAGATCGCGAAGCCGTTCTGAAGCATTTCCTGACTCAACTGCCTGTCCGAATTAAGCCGGCCGGGGGAAAAAGGCAGTTTTCTGCTGTCTACTGCGCCATACATCCCTCCGGCAAGTCAGAAAAAATAGAGCGCATCCTGATCCGGGAATAACAGGTCTCTTCTAAAATACCTATAATTTTTTGATCTACCAAATCACCAAAAGCGGCACCGCTTTTCAGGATGCTTCATTGAAATTTAAATTTTTCATCAGTTGAAAAAAAAGGAAAAGCAGGTTTGAAGTAGAATACTGCAATAAAGTATTAAATAATTTTGTAGCTGCTTGTAGAAATTTGGGGAAACCCCGTTTTGTAGGGGAGGGCGGCTTATCTCAAGCAGGGATGATTTTAACATCAAAGAAATTGAGTCGGTGATCTCCCAGGTCAAAGGAGTACTCTCTTCGAAGGTTGTATGTGAAAACCAAGATATCGCCGAGATACATGTCCTGGCTGATCATTCCCGAACGCCCAAGCAAATTGTCAGGGATATAGAATCGGCAGCGCTCATCAAGCTCGGAACCTCCCTGGACCATAAGCAGATAAGCGTAGTTCAGCTGGGCGAAGCGGGCAAAACCATCTCCCTCCCCGGCCCGGAGCTGCAACTGCAGAGAATTAACTGCTCCACGAGCAGTGAAGAGATAGAAGTAACGGTCACCATCAATCCGGGTGAAGAGACGTTTGCCGCTACAGTCTCGGGCCCCAATACCAGGCAATATCGCCTGCGCCTGGCAGCGGAAGCTGTTCTACACTCTGTGGAGCAGTACCTGGGGGGCGGCAGCAAATTCATAGCTGCAGACGTACAGAAAATCCACATCGCCGGCCAGAAAGCAATAGTGGTGGTTATCTCTCACTGCCTGGGGCAAGAGGAAGAAATTTTGCCGGGCATTGCCCTGAATAGAGGTGATGAGATGGAGGCGGCTGCCCGGGCAACATTGGATGCGATTAACCGGAGTTTGGGAACTGTCGGCCGTTAATTTGTGAAGCCGGGAGCATGTTTGTCCTTAGCTTTTTGCACTAGCGGAAAACGAGCGGAGCGCACCGGCGGTATAGCGGAAGCCGCTGAGAACCAGTTAAAGGAGGAATAACCATGAAAGGTTCAATCCTGAAGGTTCTCATTGCGCTGGCCAGTTTGCTCCTAGCCGGCGGGGCCTTTTATACCTGGGGCTAAGATAAACTGTTATCCCGGCTTCAATGTTTTTATATTTCAAAGGAGCAGGGTTTTATGAAAACGCTTCTACCACCAAACGCCAAAACTTATCTTGCCGCCCTCTGTATAGCCGCATTTGGTTTATTCGTTTACCTGTTTTTCATTACCAACTGGGCCGAAGTTAACTGGGCCTCCTTTTTGTTCTTTCTCTTTCTAATTTTTTTGTCCGCTTCCTTCCCCGTTAATCTCCCTTACGGGGTGGTAGTGTCTGTAAGTTTTGCCGTCACCTTTGCTGCTGTTCTTATTTTTCAACCATTTATCGTCGTTACCATCAGTGTGCTGGGCGATTTTCTCTCCCTGCGCAAGGGCAGGAGCCCGGTCCAGTATCTGTTTAACGCCGCCCAGCTTACCCTCACGACCGGTATAGCGGCGCTGGCATTTTGGCTGCTCCGCCCTGGAGAACTGGATTTCTCGCTCTATTATTTGACGGCCGCATTGGTTCCATTATTGCTCTGTTTTCTTTTGAACAGTTTTTTCGTCACTCTTATTGTCGCCCTGACCCGGCAGGAACGTCCGTATTCGATCTGGCTGACCAATATCAAGTGGAGCGCGCCCAACTTTATCAGCATGGCGCCCCTGGGCTTGATCACTGCTTTGATCTATCAAAATATAGGCATGTGGGGTATTGTACTGTTTTCAATCCCTATATTGATCGCCCGGCAGTCATTTATCTCCTATATGAATATGCGGCAGACTTTTCTCGATACGATCCGGAGCCTCTCGGCTACCATAGACGCCAAAGACCCTTACACGAAGGGCCATTCATTCCGGGTGGCCTCCTATTCCACGGCACTGGCCCGTGAACTCGGGTGGTCTGAAGAGAAGGTGGAGCTCTTGCAGTATGCCGCCCTGATCCACGACCTGGGGAAGGTGGCTATCTCTGAAGCGATATTAAAAAAGGAAGGCAATCTGACCGCATCCGAGTTTGCCCAAATGAAAGAACACAGCTTCATCGGCTCCACTATAATTAAAGATATTAAATTTCTGGCCGGGGGTGCGGATATCATCAAGCACCACCATGAACGGTGGGACGGGCAGGGCTATCCAGACGGCCTTAAAGGAGAGCTTATCCCTGAAGGTGCGCGCATCCTGGCAGTGGCTGATGCTTTCGATGCCATGACCAGCGACCGTTCTTATCGTCAAGCCCTGGATATTTCAACCGCCATACAGGAAATAAAAGAAGGCGCGGGGACTCAATTTGACCCCCGTATAGCGGAAGTTTTTATCCGGATCATACCCCGGCTAAACCTGGAGGAAAAAACAAAGAGCTCCGGCGACTTTATATACAACCAGGCGATTGTTGCTGAAACCGAATCCTAACGCTCTTGCACCTGTTAAATTCGTCCCAGGGCACTTCTTTACCGAATAAAATAACGCGCCCGAATTCCCCCCTTTCCCAAAGGGGGGCCGGGGGGATTTAAAAAAAGATGCGGGGTTCCACCCCCGTCCTCATACTCCGTAGAACGTGATGCGTTTAGGCGTAGGGGCGGGCTTCCACGCCCGCCCGATTGAAATGGCCCCGTACCTTGTAAGGACGGGTCTTATGACCGCCCGAAACGGTGTTCCTGTTGTGGTAGGGGTGGGATTCCAGCTTCTGGCCGATGTCCCGGGGCGTCCCTTCTCCCCCCTTTCCCAAAGGGGGGCCGGGGGGGTATTTAAAAAAATCGAAATGGAGTGACCTTAATATGCTTATGGAAGCAGTTTTGCTGGGTGCAGTTGTCGGCTGGCTGCGGCGCGGGAAAATCCGGCAGTTGGCGGATCTGAACCTGCCCGGCTGGCCCCTGGCTCTACTGGCCCTGGCAATACAGCTGGCAATCATGATCGATTTTAACCTGGGGCGGTCATTTCTTGCTCCGGCAGCCCCCTACCTGCACGTTATATCTTACGCCCCTCTGCTGGGGTTTGTTTACTTAAACCGCAGCCACCGGGGAATGATCCTCGTAGGGCTGGGCCTTCTGCTTAACCTCATCGTGATTGCGGCCAATAAAGGATTCATGCCTGTAAATTCTGCATTGCTCACGCCGACCATGCGGGAGGCGCTTTTAAGCGGTACGGGCAGCCCCATGCATATGGCATTAACGGATGAATCAATTCTTCCTTTGCTATGCGATCAGATTCCCATTCCATACAGGATCGATAAAGTCATCAGCATCGGGGACATTCTTCTCGGCGCGGGGATAGCCGTATTTATCCAGCACCACATGGTTTTTCAGGCAACAGGAGAAAGGCGGCAGTAGCCGGGACTCTGTCACCTACCTTTAATAAGCATGCCAGCTATCGCCAGAAGCCGGGCCGTTTGTGGCCCGGCTGGAAACTTTCTCTCTCATTCTTTATAATACATTTAAAACAGCTTTGGCTTTATTCAAAAACAGAAGCGGGGAGGGATAATTTTTTTGTGCCGGGGAAGAGATAGTTAAATTACTATATACAGTTCTGCGAAGGAGGAATATATGTGAAGTTTAAATATGATTTAAAAGAGTATAAAGGATATGCTGAAATTGTACCGCCTGCCGAAGCAGCCGGCCTGCTTTCTTTTGGCCTGATTCAATTGGAAAAGGGAGAAAGCTTTAGTTCACATTCAGAAGGATTTGAAATAGGCCTGGTTATTTTAAGCGGTAAGGCTGATGTTTATGTTGAAGGGCAGGAATTTCTATCTCTGGGCAGCCGCGAGAATGTCTTTTCCGGTAAAGCCACCACCGTCTATATCCCCAGGGACAGCGTCTTTAAAGTGGTCGGCGCTGATAGTTTTGAGGGAGCTGTTTGCAAGGTCCGGGCGGAAAAAAAGCTGTCGCCCTTTGTTCTGGCGCCCGGGGATGTGAAGGTCGAAAACCGTGGCAAAAACCTGTGGCAAAGGGTGGTCTATGACATATTTACCGATAATGTAGAAGGAAGAGTGGACAGAATAGTTTTAGGCGAAACCATTAATGTCCCCGGCCATTGGTCAGGGTATCCGCCTCACAAGCATGACCAGTTTGTGCCTGGCAGGGAGACAGCCATGCACGAGATTTATCATTTTCGCCTTGAACCAAGGGACAGGTTCGGTGTCCAGATGTGGTATACAGACGGCTATGAACTGGGCAACGCTTACCTGATAAAGGACGGAGATTCTTGCAGCATCCCCTTTGGCTACCATCCTGTGGCTGCCCCTCCCGGGGTAAAACTCTACTACCTCTGGTGCATGGCCGGGACCGGAAGCCGGCAATTGCTGCCAAACGACGACCCTAATTTTGCAGAACTTCATAAGTAGGCAAGAGGAGCCGATAGAGAACATCTGCGAAGTTAACAAGGAGATGCTGCAGGGCAGCTTCAATTTCCCTTAAACTGTTTTAGGTTCCGCTGATAAAGATAGGTTTTCCCGGACGCTTATGAGAGCAGCGTAAAACCGGGAAGATCTCATGATTGCAAACAATGCAATGGATTGCGGCCATATTCTTGACAAGCATTTGTTTTGGCTTATACTGATATTAGGGTATAAGCCTTATTTTCTTTTTTTAGATATTTCGGTATGCCACTCATTTTTAAATTTCCTCTATTTTATCACTACTGATAATGGGGAGGCGTACAATGACAATTTACGACATTGCAAAAGAGGCGGGGGTCTCCGCCAGCACCGTCTCGCGGGTAATCAACAATAAACCGGGCGTACGCAAGGAAACGAAGAAGAAGATTCAGCAATTGCTTGCCAAATACAATTATTCTCCCAATGAAGCCGCCCGCGGCCTGGTAACCCAGGCTTCAAAGATAATTGGCATACTGGTTGACGATATCCGGACCATCCATCATACAGACGGAGCTTATATTATTGAACGCGAGCTGGTTAAGCTCGGCTATTGCTGCATTATTTTCAATACCGGTACCGACGAAGCTTCTAAAGCCAATTACATTAACATTCTCAAACGCCGCAGGGTAGAAGGAGCGGTGCTTATAGGCTCGTCCTTTCAGGTCAAGGCCGTGGAGCAGGCCATAAAAAAATATTTAAGCGACACTCCTATCGTTATGGCCAATGGTTATCTCGACTTGCCGAACGTATATGGGATCCTGGCGGATGAGCAGAACGGGGTGGCCAACTGCGTAAAGCTTCTCTTTGATAAGGGGTATAGACGCCCTGCGTTTGTAATCGATCTACATACGCCCAGTAATTTGGCAAAGAAGGCAGGCTTCGAACAGGCTGTGCAAAGCCTTGCCCCTGGTGAAGAGATCCTGGTCTATGAAACAGAGAGAACCCTCCAGGGAGGATATAAAGTTACTCAGAAAATAGTGAGAGAGCGGCCAGACGTGGACGGGATCATCTACGCCGTTGACCTTCTGGCGGCTGCAGGAACACGCGCCCTGATTGATATGGCTATTTCCATTCCGGAGCAAGTGGCTGTAATTGGAATAGATAATTCCATATATGCGGAAATCTGCAATCCCAAGCTGACCTCTCTGGACAATAAACTTTTAAACCTGAGCATGACTGCAGCCCACAACTTGATAAGCGCCCTGAATGGAAAACAGCCAAATAAAAAAATACTCATATTTTCATCTATCGAAGAGAGAGAAACAACTTAAAGCTTTATCCTTCTACTCAAGATAAAGAATGGAGAGATGGGCGCCGCTTCTGGCCGGGCCCTGATAATATTTTGCTAAACATGCAATCGTTTCCCTATTTTCAAATAAAATAGCTTAAATAATTATTGATCAACAGAAATCACTATGCTATACTAGAATTGCAATCGATATCATAATTCCCAATAATAATGGTCGGAACTGGAGGGATGCTCTATCAAAATAGCAGTTCTTGGCGCAGGAGCAATGGGTTCATTGTTTGGCGGATACCTGTCCCAGCACAACGACGTTTGCCTCTTCGATGTTAACGCTGAAAGAGTTGATAAGATTAACAGTGAAGGGATCACTATTCTGGAGCCGGATGGAGAGCGCAATTTTCGTCCCAGGGCTGTAACTTCAGCTGCAGGCCTGGGTACGATGGATTTGGTTATTGTGTTTGTTAAATCCATGTTTTCCAGGGATGCCCTTGCCGGCAGCAGGCCGCTAATTGGCAATAATACATATGTTATGTCCCTGCAAAACGGCATGGGGCATGAGGATATTCTTTCAGAATTTGTCTCGCGAGAGCGCATCATTATAGGAGCCACCCAGCACAACAGCTCCATCACTGGAGAAGGATATATTCATCATGGAGGCGGCGGGAAAACCGTAATCGGCTTGCTGGAAGGTGACGGTAAAGCAATAGAATCGATTGCGAATACATTTTCGGCGTGCGGCATTGAAGCTGTTGTCTCCAATAATGTTAAAAAGCACATTTGGAATAAGCTATTTTTAAATGTTTCAGCCAGTGCGCTGACTGCTGTTTTACAGGTGCAACTGGGCTTTATGCTTGTCAGCGAGCACGCCGGTTTTTTAATGGAACGCCTGGTCAGGGAAGCGGTTAACGTTGCCAATGCAGATGGTCTCAATTTTGATCCCGATGAAGTGCTCGCAGATATAAAAGCGGTGCTGGACCAAGCCCGTGAAGGCTATACCTCTATATATGCAGATATTAAAAATGGAGTGCCCACAGAGGTTGATACTATTAGCGGCTCAGTGGTCAAGAGAGCCAGGCAGCTTGGCGTATCCGTCCCCAGCCACGAGTTTATTGTTGAACTGGTTCATGCCCTGGAAGATAAAAATAAAATGTGATGTTTTAATATCTATTATACCTATGGAGGATACAGATGAGTGTATACCAGCTAGGAAACTTAAGGGTTATTGATTTAACTAAGCCTTTGGATCCCCAAACTGAGAGTAGAAGATGCAGTTTGTTCAGGTTTAGAACCGATGATCCCATCCCGGACTTCCATACGCACATGGATATTACCAGCCACCTGGGAACACATGTGGAGTGTCCCTACCATCACCATGAGGATTGGCCTGATGTATCTACTATACCTCTGACTTCTTTCATGGGACGGGCAATATATGTTAATTTTAGCGACCTGGCGCCTAACAGCTATATTACACCGGCCGCGCTGGAAGTGCATTGCAAGGGATTGCTCCAGCCGGATGACATTATAATTTTAGATTCTCCCTACCGGATACCACCTTTTACAGAAAAGACCAATACAGAAGAAGACAGGCGTCTCTTTGTCAACCGGGAAACTGCAATTTGGTTGCGTGACAAAAAAGTGAAATGTGTAGGTTTCGGCAACGGGGTATCCATCGAGAACAACAACGATGATGTATCCGCTTTTCATGATGTGTTAATGGCAGAAAACATTCTTTTTTTGGAAGTGCTGAACAATCTTGAACTTCTGGAAAAGAATGTTTTTTTCATTTCCTATACTCCCCTTTTCATCAAGGGGCTGGATTCCTCTCCTGTCAGGGCGTATGCAATTGAAGGGCTG
>JAAZHP010000126.1 GCA_012510625.1 Bacillota bacterium | reverse complement strand
CGGAGACGACGCGCCGCCCCAGGGTTGCGGCCAGCCTTTCCCTGGCCGGCTCAGCCTGTCCCAGGGCGCGGAAGATTAAAGGCCGGACGAACCATTCCAGGCTGAGATAGGCCGAGACGGGATATCCGGGCAGCCCCACTGCCGGCTTGCCCGCAATTTGACCGAGAATGGTGGGCTTGCCGGGCCGCGTCGCTACGCCGTGCACGAATGCTTCTCCCAGCGCTTCGATGACATGCACCGTGTAATCTTCCCGCCCGGCGGAGGATCCGGCGAGGATAATCACCAGGTCTCCTTCCGCCGCCGCCCGCGCGGCAGTCTCCTCGAGCCTGGCCCGATCGTCGGGCACGATGGGGTAAATTGCCGCCTCCGCGCCCCATTCCGCCAGGTAGGCGGCGACAACGGTGCTGTTGAAATCGGGGATGCTGCCCCTGCGGCGCTTCTCTTCAGGCGGGATCAGCTCCGTCCCCGTGGGGATGATCACCGCCTTCGGCCTGGCCAGCACCGGAACTTCGGTAATCCCGCCGGCCAGGAGCACGCCCAGGTCCTGCGGGCGCAGCCGGTGATAAGCCGGCAGCAGCAGCTCGCCGGCGACCACGTCTTCACCCACGGGGCGGACATGCTGCCAGGGTGTAGCCGGGGCTAAAATCTCGATGCCGCCGCTTACGGGCTGGACATCTTCCACCTTGATTACGGCGTCGAAACCAGGAGGCAGGGGATCTCCCGTATCCACCGGCCGGCAATCCTCTCCCAGGGCCAGCTGCAGCGGGCTCTGGTCGGTGGCTCCGAAAGTGCGCTCGGCCAATACGGCAAAGCCGTCCATGGCCGCGGCATGGTCTCCGGGCATGGAGAGACGGGCAAAAAGGGCCTCCGCGGTGATTCTGCCCAGGGATTCAGAAGTTTTAATTATTTCGCGGCGGCGGGGGATCTGCACCCCGGTGAGAAATTTCTGCCGTGCTTCCTGCCGCGGAATATTGCTCAGGTATATTTTCTGCATGGCGCTCTCCTACTTTTCTCTTTTGTCAGCCGGCGTGGCCGGAGCTATTCCCACATAAAAATATCAACTTCTTCTCCTTCCAGCAGCCCTTCCTTTTCGGCGGGGATAACCAGGAAACCATCCGCATCGGCAAGTATGCGCAGCATTCCTGAGCGGCCAAATACCGGGATGGCGAGGGCCCGGCCGTTGCCCTGCTCCAGTTTCACGCTTACGTAATCGGTTCGCCCGCTGCTCGAGGGCAAGTTGCGGGTCAGGGTGGCGCGGACCGCCGGTTGAAACGGCCGCGGCTTCCTGCCGGAGAGCCGCTGCAGTATGGCGGCCCCGAAAATGGAGAATATTACCAGGGCCGATACCGGATGGCCGGGCAGCCCCAGGACCGGCTTGCCGCCGCAGTTGGCCAAAAGCGTGGGCTTGCCGGGCTTGACGGAGACTCCTTCGACAAGAAGGCCCGGTTCACCCAGCTCCTCCATGGTCCGGGCGGTAAAGTCGCGCGCTCCCACCGAGCTGCCGCCCGAGAAGACCAGGAAATCGACCTTATTAAGCAGGCTGCGGCCCTTCTCCAGGAAGTGATCGAAGGAGTCGACAAGAATTTCGCTTTCGAGCACCTGCGCGCCGTATTTCCGCCCCAGGTAGGCCAGGGAGCGGCTGTTGCTGTCGCGGATCTTGCCTGGCGGCAGCTCTGCCGTCGTGTAGGGCACCAGCTCGTTTCCTGTAGAGAGCAGCCCCATAACCGGCTTGCGGTAAACTTTTACCTCGCGCGCCCCCAGGGAGGCCAGCAGTCCCAGTTCCTGTGCGCGCAGCAGTCTTCCTGCAGGCAGCGCCTCATCGCCACGCGGCAAATCTTCACCTTTGCGAATGACATTTTCGCCGGGCGCTACCTGGCGGTAGGCGTGCACCTGGTTCTCCAGGGTCTCGGTATCTTCGAGCATGATCACTGCATCGGCGCCGGCCGGGAGCATCCCCCCGGTATGGATGAGGTAGCATTGACCTCTTTTTAAAGCCGGTGCGGGTTGGCCCATCAAAATCTCGCCGGCGCATTCGAAAACAGCGGGCAGCCCCTCCTGTGCGCCGAAGCTGTCGCGGGCCATAACTGCATAGCCGTCTACAGTGGAGCGGTCAAAGCCCGGGATATCTTCACCGGCATAAACCGGCCCGGCAAGAACCCGGCCTCCGGCTTCTTCCAGGGCTGCTGTTTCAGCTACAAGCGGCTGAAACTCTTTTTCAATCAGCTCCAGAACGATTTGCGGATCGGTCACGCGCATTAATTTCATCGGATTCACCTTTTCCAGATAAAAGGCCGCGCTCCCGTCTTTGGTGGAAACGCAGCCTGTTGCGGCGTAATCTCCTTTCCAAGCGCGGGAGGCGGGGGGATTTCTCCCCCGGCCCTGACCTTTCACCATAGCCTGTAAGCTGCAGGTGATAAGGTTCGGAGTTTGTACTGTCTTTAGGCAGCCTTTCTAAATTCATTATAACATTTTTAAGCCCTTACCAAAAAGGTTTTTGAGCACTTGGCAGAATCCGGAACCACTCTTAATAGGGGTAAAGAAGCAGGCCGAGCAGCGCTCCGGCGCCGATGAGGTAGAGAGGGCTCAGCCGCGGAAAGATCATGCTGGCGGCAAAGATACCTGCGGCTATAAGAATTGTGGGGAGGTCTACCAGTGCCGCTTGTCCCAGGGTAATTACCGCCACTGAAATCAGGGCAATCAGGGCCGGGCGCAGGCCCTTTAGAAAGCGCTCGGCGCGGGGGTCGAGAATCAAGCGTATCAAAAGGCTGCCGAAAAGAAGCAGAGTCACCAGAGAAGGGGTCACCACGCCGAAAGTGGCCAGCAGCGAGCCGCCCAAACCGCCCAGACGGTAGCCGATAAAGGTGGCGGCGTTTATGGCCAAAGGCCCCGGGGTTGCCTCGGCGATGGCAACGATGTCGAGAAATTCCATTGCCGTCAACCACCCGTGCCTGAGAATAATTTCGCGCTCCATCAGGGGGATCATGGCATAGCCGCCCCCGATGGTGAACATCCCGATTTTTAAGAAGGTCCCGTAAATGGAGAGGAAATAGGTTAACATTTAATCAGCCTTTTCTTGAAATAGAATTAACCCGGCCAGCCCTCCGGCAATGAGGACAAAAACAGGGTGAATCTTCAGCAGCAGCGCCGCCGCCAGGAGGACTGCAGCCAGGGCAATGCTGCGCCGGTGATCGAGAATACTGCGGCCCAAATTTATGACGGCGGCGGCGATTAGAGCGACCACCGCCGGCCTGAGACCGTAAAAGAGTGCCTTAATGTAAGCATTATCCTGGAAGTGGGGCAGAAAGAAAGCGGCAATGGCGTAAATAATGCAGAATGAAGGGATGATCACCCCGAGTGCGGCCAGGCTGCCGCCGGCGAAGCCGCGCAGGCGAAGGCCCACCTGGATAGCGCTGTTCAGGGCCACCGCTCCGGGAAGGCTCTGGGCGACTATGAGCATGTCAAAAAAAAGATTTTCTTCGATCCATTTCCGGCGAGTGACAATTTCGCGCTGGATGATTGGCAGCATGGCGTAGCCGCCGCCGAAGGTGAAGGCGCCCACCTTTAAAAAAACCAGGAATATAGTGAATAAAGAGACCTTTTTCTGCTGCGCAGCCTGCTGACTCTGGTTCAATTGTAAACCCCGTTTCTATCCTGATCCTCATAATTTTATCCGGTAGATTATAAAAAAAAACGTCATAGCCAAAGATCATGACTTGCCGTGATTCTGCTCTTCTTTCTCCAGTTGGGCGAAAACGCGCATCACCGCCTGCAGGGAGATAATCAGGTTTTCCCGTTCCTCTTCGCCTAAAAGCTTGGCCAGTTTGTTGAAGCGGTAGGAGCGCCTCTCAAAAACTAGACGGGCCAGCTGCCGGCCATAGGATGTCAGGTTGACCCGGACGACGCGCCTGTCTTTTTCGTCGCCCCGCCGCTTAACCAGGTTTAGCTGCACCAGCCGGTTTACCAACCGCGTGGCCGCGCTTTCAGCGAGGCCTATTTCCGTGCTCAACTCGCCCATGGTCAGGTCGTTGTTGAAGTAAAGGACCAGCAGGGCGTTAATCTGGCCCGGTGTTATCTCCAGTCCGGTCAGTTCCCGGTTTTCTTCGGCGCTAAGATAGTGCATCAGCTTGGGGAAGATAGCCTGGATGGAGGCGGTAAACTTATCCATGTCCCGGTAGCTCTTGTTCATAACAATGTCTCATCCTCCTTGGGGGGCGTTACGGCTCCCCTTGGAAAGGGTGACATTCTGCTTTTCATACTCCCCCTTTGAAAAAAATGGAGCCGGGGGAGAGTTAAATACAGAACGTGCCTGGTTGGCATGCTACTAGGTTAGGATATTTTTGGGGTGAAGTCAAGACACTGCGGCAGCAACTCGGAGATCCTTCGCTTTGCTCATGATGACAAAAACGTAGGGGCGGGCTTCCATGCCCGCCCGGAAAAGGATTCCATCCCCGCCCTAGGGCCTGCCCCAGGGCCTATTGAACCTGCAGGAGATTTGCCTCGATTGATTGTTCGCTGAAAATAACCAGCGGCCAGCGGCCCTGTCCCAGCGTGATTTTTCCGGTTACCCTTGGATGTGGACTGATGCTTGCATCTTCTTCGGCGACATTCTCCCAGTCAGCGTTACCGGTCAGGTTTTCTTTGGGCCAGATTGCAGAACCGGAGAGGGTTAAATCGAGATCCCGGGCCAGGTTAACCCGAACCGGTCCTTTGCTTTCCACGGACCAGGGCGCTGCAAGGGAATCAAGATTTAATTTGATGTCATCTGCATAGCCGGAGCAGGCAACCTCCAGGTGTAGATCATGGGGAATAAAAATAGCCCTTCCCGAGCTGCCTCTATTACTCCTGAAGATATTCCCATGCCCGGGAACAGGGTTAATCTGGATGAAGAGCCTGTCCCCGACCTTCTTTACCTCGGCCTCTGCCTGCTTGGCCAGTTTGCGAGCCGATTCGGCGGAAGAGGCCATTACGGTTGCCTGGCCAAGGATAGTAAGCTTTTCTCCGGAAATGCTGTGCAGCTCGAGGTCGCATCCCCGGGCTGAGAGGGTCACCTTTTCAATTCCGGCGAGGTCGATCTCCTGGTCCGGGATGGCACAGGAGTGCTCGGAAATAGAGAGGGCCTCCCTGATCTGTGGAATTACGCCAGTGTAAGAGAAGGCGTAGGTTCCAAGACAGAAGCAAAAGAGGACGATCACCAGCAGTATAGACCAGCCGTCATATTTTAGTATAAACTGCCCGTTTTTTGATAAAAAGTTCACTGCCAGGATTTCGGCTCCAAGCAAGATCAGCGCCAGAGGCCACCAGTTGAGCACCAGTTCCAGGGCCTGGGGGGTGCCGCTGAAACGATCGATGAGCAATCCCACGCCCAAAAGAACCAGGATCAAACCCATGGAAAAGGAACCGACACGCCATTGCCTCATCGGTTATTCCTCCTCCCGCAGCGATTGACCCGGGACGGAGTTGTTCTCCAGTGGCAGCGGCTGCCGGGGGGAGGGCCCTTCATTGTCCGCCAATGACCGGGCCGGCATCCGCATCTTTTCTTCTCGCAGTTGTTGCAGTGAAATCGGTTTTCCCCAGGCCAGGCGGATACCGCCGGCGATTAATAGCAATGCCACCAGGGATGAGCCAATTAAGCGCAGCGTTTCATAAGTGAGGTATTTTAAAAGCAGGGGTACGGCCAACTTGTTAATCAGAACCAGGCCTCCGATAATGATCAGGGCGATCCCGACCATGCGCTGTTTTTCAAAGTCCCAGGCAATCGGTTCCTGTGCCGCGGGCGGTTCCCGATCATAACACTGCAGGGCGTCGAAAAGGCTGTAAAACCAGATTACCGGCAGTAAAAATGTAAACAGGGAGAGGCCAACCCAGTCCATTAAGAAGATTGCCATGAAGAAGGCCAGCATGAAAAGTAGACCTCGCAGCTGCCAGCCCAGGTAGAGGTGCCCTACTCCGGGGAGTACCGAGAGGATAAACGTAACAAATTTGCTCTTATTGGGCATGCTTATTCCTCCTTGCTTTCGCGTAATTTTTCAAACTGTGTTCGGGCATTCTCCAGAAGACGGCCGGCATCCCAATGGGTGGTCTTCTCAATGGCCCGGGAAATTTGCCCTGTCTCTGCAAGAATGCCGGGGAGCTTTCTGGCGCACAGATCGAACATGCCGCTGCTCATCAACACCAGGGTGATAGCTGCAGCGACGGCATAGTTGACCAGGGAGCGGGAGCGGTGTTTTTTGTATGTTTGCTGCTTTCTTGCCGAGATCATTTCTTTAACCGCAGTACTGAAATCCGGCGGCAGAAGCAGCTCGGCCAGGCGGGCATCTTGCTCCGCGCCCGCGGCGAGGTAGCTTTGCAGGCAGCTGTCGCATGCGGCCAGGTGATCTTCCATCTTGCGGCGCTGATCTTCATCGATGCGGTTTTTCCGGTATAATACCCATGCCCGGGCATCGTAATGCTTCAACTACAGCCCCTCCTTGCACTTGCTCTTCAAGAATCTCCGGGCCCGGTAGAGGCGTGATTCCACCGTTTTTTCGCTGACTCCCGCTTCATCGGCCAGCTGGCGGTAACTTTTCCCCTCCAGGAAATATCCGGTCATGGTGACGCGGTAGGGCGGGGGCAGGGCCTTCAGGAGCGAAGCCAGGCGCCCTGCTGCCGCCTGGCTGAGATATTCTTCTTCTGCCGAGAGGGCGGCACTGGAGTCCATATCACCCGGAGAGTCATGAAGAAGCTCTCTGCTGCGCCGTTCCCGCTGCCTGCACCAGTCGATGGCCTTGCGGGTGGCGATACGGGCCAGCCAGAATTTCAGGTTGCCGCCGCGGTAATTAGGAAGAGAGCGGTAAATCTGCCAGAAAGCTTCCTGCAGTACATCCTGCGCCTCGCCGGGATCCCGGACAATAGGCAGGATCGTGGCCATCAGGTAGCCTTTAAATTGATCAATGAGCTTTGCAAACGCCTCTTCATCGCCGGCGGCGGCTCTCTCGATCCACTCAGGACCCAAGCGCTCTCCTCCTTTTTTGCTCCCTTTATATAAGACGTCAGAAAGCGGCCCATCCCTGCAGAGAAAAGTCTACTCAAAAAAAATTATAAGTCCTGCTTCGCCCTTATAGTGGGGCGGTCCTGCAATCTAGAATTCTTTCCCCCCGGGCGGGGATGGAACCCCGCCCTTACAGGTTTGTCATCCTATCTCAATATTTTGCGGTGTATCCTTTAGGTATCTCTGTTTATCAGCCTTTTCCTCTTGAAACTGCGTAAGGGTGAGAGGGCTGTTCTTTAGTGTTATCGGTACCAGGGCGGGGT
>JAAZHP010000125.1 GCA_012510625.1 Bacillota bacterium | reverse complement strand
TGGTCGGGGCGGCCGGATTTGAACCGGCGACCCCTTGGTCCCAAACCAAGTGCGCTACCAAGCTGCGCTACGCCCCGGCATGACAAAAGGTGAGCCTGAAGAAACCTTACCCTGAATGATATTATACACCAAAAGCAGAGAGCTTTAAAGACGAGATCCTTCGCTTCGCTTAGGATGACAAGAGTGGAGAGAAGATGCATAAGGATCAGGGCTGCTGATTCAACCGGCGTTCCAGCAAGCGGCGCGCCCGGCGGAGAGCTTTGCCCCGGTGGCTGACCCTGTTTTTGGCCTCTTCGCCCATTTCGGCAAAGGTGAGCCCGGACGGTTCATAGATAAAGAGAGGGTCATAGCCGAATCCAGAGCCGCCGCGCGGTGATTCGGCAATGCGCCCGGAGCAGCTTTCCTCAATCAGGCATGTATCACCGTCCGGAAAGAGGAGGGCGATGGCACACCTGAACCTGGCCCCGCGCCGTTCGGGGGGGATGCCGCGCAGCTTCTCCAAAAGAAGACGGTTGTTCGCCGCGTCGCCGGCGCCGGGGCCGGCAAAACGCGCCGAGTGCACCCCCGGCTGCCCGCACAAAGCCTCTACCTCGAGGCCGGAATCATCGGCCATGACTATCGCCTTCTTGCCGGCTACGGCAGCCGCAGCTGCAGCCTTCTTCAGGGCGTTGCCGGCCAATGTGGCCTCATCTTCCTCTACAGGCAGAGGCGAATCGGTCAGATCGCGCAAAGAAAGCACCTCGAGAGGAAGGCCTTGCAAGAGGGCTTTAATTTCGCGCAGCTTGTTCAGGTTGTGGGTAGCCAGAACAAGCTGTTGCATCAGCATCCCATCTCCCTGGAGGCGGCCTCTCTCCGGGCGCTGTCTATGAGTTGCACGGCTTCTTCGCCGAGAGCCTGGCGCTGCTTTGCAATTAACCGCTCAATTCCCCCTGCTGCCAGATCCAGCCAGAGATTGAGCTGCTCCCGGTTAAAAGAGCCGCTCTCGGCGGTGCCCTGAATCTCCACGATTCCACCCGAACCGTTCATGACCACGTTTAAATCAACGGAGGCGGCGGCATCTTCCTGGTAAGAGAGGTCGAGGAGTGATGCTCCATTCACCAGGCCCACACTTACCGCAGCCAGGTAATCTTTCAGGGGCAGCGCCTCCACCATACCCTGCTCCTTCATGTAAAGAAAGGCTTCCGCCAGGGCTACAAAGGAACCCGTTACCGCCGCCGTACGAGTGCCCCCGTCTGCCTGGATCACGTCGCAGTCCAGCCAGATGGTTCGCTCTCCCATGGCGGAAAAATCGACCACGCTGCGCAGGGAGCGTCCGATAAGACGCTGAATCTCCAGGCTCCGGGCATTGACCCTGCTCCTCGTCTCCCTGGCGGAACGAATTTCGGTCGAGCGGGGCAGCATGGCGTATTCGGCGGTAACCCAACCTTCTCCGCACCCTTTGCGGAACGGAGGCACATTCTCTTCCAGGGTGGCGGTGCAGAGCACCATGGTATCGCCCATGGTGATAAGGGCGGAGCCTTCAGGATATTTCAGGTAGGAGCAGGTAATCTGAACCGGCCGCAGTTCGCCGGCTTCTCTTTTGTCAGGGCGCAATGAACCAACCTCCAAATTTAGGATAGCTTTATTATAGCATTTTTTAATCTCTTTTACTGGAGATTACTGACAGAATTGTATGCCGGCTGCCGGATAATGGTGGGGATACTTATTTGTCCGGCAAGGCGAGAGCATGGAGAAACTTGAGAGATTCGCTGGCACCCCGTACCACGCAGGTAAAAGGATCTTCAACCCGGCGGACAGGGAGGTTTATTTCGCGGCTCAGGTAGAGATCAAGATTATGCAAAAGCGAATTCCCGCCGCAAAGGACAATCCCGTCCTGCATAACATCAGCCGCCAGCTGGGGGGGCATCTGTTCAAATATGGCGCGCACCGCACCGGTTAGAGCAGCCAGCTGAGGCCCGACTACTTCATGCAGTTCACTGGCTTTTACTTCCAGGGTATCCGGAGTGCGGCGGTAGAGGTTGATCCCGCGAAAGGTATAGCTTAGATCTGCGGGAGGATCGGCCGCATAAACCGCCTTTTTTTTGGCCTCTTCAGCCGTGGAGAGCCCGATTTCCATCCGGTAATTGCGGTAAATATAGCGCTGGATAGATTCGTCAATGGTCTCCCCCCCCTGGGGCAGCGAACTGCCGAGGACAATGCCGCCGAGAGAGATCACCGCAATCTCGGTAACCCCCCCGCCGCAATTGACAATAAAGCTGCCCCGGGGCTCGGCCACCGGCAAGCCGCTTCCGATGGCTGCGGCAACGGGCTCCTCTATGAGATGGGTTTCCTTCACACCGGCGCGCTTGCCCGCGGCAAGTACTGCGCGCCGCTCAACCTGGGTGATCCCGTAAGGCACGGTAATCATCATTCTTAGCCGCAAAAAAGGAAAACGCCGTAAAACCCGGGATATAAAATAGTCAAGCATCTTGCGGGTCAGCTCAAAGTTGGCGATCACTCCGCCCTGAAGCGGTTTAACGGCTGTAATTCCGGGCGGGGTTCGCCCCAGCATGCGATAGGCCTTCTTTCCCGCAGCAACCACGCTGTTGTTTCGCAAAGCCACCACCGACGGTTCTTCCAGGACAATCCCTTTCTGGGGCATATAGATGAGCGTGTTGGTTGTCCCCAGGTCAATGGCCAGGTCGCGCTGCCAGAAGCGAAAGCTTAAACCTTTCTTTTTTTTCCTTTTCTTTTCTGCCATCACACACCTTACACCTCCCGCTGTTATATTTATCTACCATCGGAGATGAAGATATACTTGCTCCTGTGGCTGCTGATACACGCAAATACAAACAGAACGAACAGGGTCAACGACAATTTCCATTTTTTTATTTATTTACTTCACGCGTCTTTAGTTTTTTACTGTGTTTATCTTTGCCGGAATGGAGCGGCAGGAGCGGCTGCGGCTTTCCCGCGAGCTGCTGGCCTGGCAGATCCCGCGCAATTTACCGGCGCTGCCGCCGTCTTCGTCTCGCACCTGAACATTTTTGTCCTCTGGAGCCTGCTGCTCCTGACGATAGGGTTCACCGCTGCCGCCGGTATCCCCAGGGTCAAAGCTTTCGCCTGCGCCGCCGGCTACCAGGCTGCGTTAATCTTAATTAACCTGGGCTTGATTAAGCTGGGCCAGGGAATTATTGGAGGCATGTTTTAAATGCAGACAGGTGCCTTTAGAAATAGTTATAGACTGCGGGAGGTTTCAGGGGGGCTGTAAGGTCGATTCCTTCCGGAAGACTTACCTTTTCGCCTTCTACCAGGATCTGGACCTCATTTACTCCTTCCAGCCCGGCCAGGCTGAGCAGGATCTGATTGACCACATTGTCCGCGCCGGTCCGGCCTCCTTCGTAGTCCAGCAGCTCTTTGGACAGGTCTATGACCATCAGCCCATCTTCCAGCTGCAGGCTGCGCAGATCTGTATCCGGCGGGATGTCACTGAAAAGGCCGCTACCCCGGCGCGGTCCGGCCAGCAGCTCTTTAACGGCGGCGGAGGCGGCATCATCCGACGGCGGCAGGACCCGCGTTACCGGCACATAAAGGATCCGCCTCTGCGGGGTCATGAAACAGAAGTATACCGTTACGGCAGTGTAGTTCCGATAATCCTCCAGCGCATCGTCAATTTCGAGATTGATCAGACATTCCGGCCCCAGCGGCATACGCCCCGGGGTGCCTCCCGGGAATTTTTCCGGGCTTGCGCCGTCGATCATTATTTCCAGCCGCTCTATCTCCGGGAACTGGCGCAAGGTGCATAAAAGGCCGCTCAGAACATGGCGCTCCCGGGAAGGATCGTAGTTTAGGAATGGGCTGCTGAAGTCCACCCTGGCCAGCCCGGATTCTTCCAGGTGAATCCCCAGTATGGAGACCCCCTCAGGGAGAAGGGGAACCAGGTCCAGCAATTCAAGCTCCTGCCGCAGCTGCGGTGTGTCAAAGAGCTTCTCCAGGGTGTGGCGGACAATTGTTTCCGTCTCGGGAATATCTCTATACAGCGGAACCAGAAAGCGCCATTGCCAATCGGGATAATAGAGCAAACCTGTTCGAATTTCTCCGGGCTCCGGCAGCAGCGGCGGAGGCTCGGGCAGCTGGAAATCTTCGCCGGCCTCCGGCACCGGGTTGCAGCCGGTAAAAGTGAGCATAAATAATAGCGCCAGTATAAAGAGCAGCCGGATTTGAGCCCGGAAGAGGATCGCATTTTTCTTCATCGCTTCCCTCTCCTGTCCGGGGTTGTACCATTTCAGTAATATATATAAAAAAGAAGCTTTAAATATGCCATTTTAAGAAAAAACGGGTGAAGGCCAGGCAGGCGCCTGAAGAGAGTTTTATAAGATGACCTGGTAAGCTTCGATGCGGCGGCGAAGCATTTTGGAGGCGATCTCTTTAAAGGAATAGGGGTTCCCGCTGACAAAAAAGCGGTAGCCCGGATCGGCGCATTGAAGGGGGTTATGCAGCTCCTGCCTCGTGAGAATGTCTTTAACATCACGGGCAATCTCCTCGGCGGAATTGACCAGCTTAACCTCCGGCCCCACCGTTCGCTGGATCAAACCAGACATGAGCGGATAATGCGTGCATCCCAGGATCAGGGTATCGATGGCAGCCTCTTTAAAGGGAGCCAGGTACTCCTGGGCTACCTTTTCCGCTTCGGGGGTTTCCACAAGGTCGTTTTCTACCAGTAGAACAAAAAGAGGGCAGGATCTGGCGATAATATGCAGGAGGCCCGGCCGGGCCTCCTGCAGGGCTTTCTGGTAAGCAGAGCTGCGGATCGTTCCCGCAGTGCCGATTACGCCAATGCGCCCGCTTTTGGTATAGGCCAGGGCGGCGCGAACCCCCGGTTCTATCACTCCCACGACCGGGATATCGCAATGCGCCCGGTAATGGGAAAGCCCCGCCGCCGTCGCCGTGTTGCAGGCCACGACCACCATTTTAATTTCCTGGTTTTGTAAAAATTCAATGATCTGGAGAGCGAAACGGCGCACCTCTTCATCGGAACGGGGCCCGTAAGGCATCCGGGCGGTATCGCCAAAATAAACAATTTTCTCATGGGGCAGCTGCCGGATTAGTTCCTGGAATACGGTCAGCCCGCCCACGCCGGAATCGAGAATCCCGATCGCCCTGTACGAAGAATCCGGCATACTCAAGCCCCCAGACTAGTTTACTTGGCCTTAACCTGGTTGAAATAACCGCCCACAATTTTACGGGTATCCATAATCGAGATAAAGGCATCTTTATCCAATTTCTTGATCTTTTTCATAAAGGACGGCAGATCACGCCTTTTCAGCATTACATAGAGAATGCGGTGCGGTCCCTCTTTGCCGGAGCAATCCACAGAGGTGACCCCAAATCCGGCTTGCCGCAACGCTTCTTCGAGACCATTGTAAATCTGCATGGTAATAATCTGAACGTTAACATGGCCAACCGCAATCATCTCTTCGATCCTGCTGCCAACATAGCTCCCCACGGAAAAGCCCAGGGCATAAAAGACGACATTGAGCGGGTGATCCAGGTTCCCCATGACCGTACCCAGAGCTATTATGTAGATGATCATTTCAACAAAACCGATTACAGCAGCCAGCTTGCTCTGGCCCCGGGTGAGATAAATAATTCGCACCGTGCCCAGGCTGACATCGACCACCCTGCAGATAAAAATAATCAAACAGCTAAGAAATATGGGCAAGTGCATTGGCGAACCCCCTTGCGGCTTAACTGTACCGGAGACATTTTAGCAACTGCTTTCAAGACTGTCAACAAAAAGCAGCGTTTGTTTATGTTCATCATTTCTTTATACACCATAAAGGATTAACTATCAAACAGCGCGAATATAC
>JAAZHP010000124.1 GCA_012510625.1 Bacillota bacterium | reverse complement strand
TTGACCCCCTGGGAGAGAAAGGATTAAAAGATTTAAGCTTCGATGAAAAACACGGAGGATACCATGCGGCAAAACAGCAGGAACCCAATTGCCGCAAAGGACTTTTGATTCTATGTTTTCTGTACAACATGCCGTTTACCAGTTCCATACTACCAAAGAATAGACGGGTGATTAGTCATGTTTCCGCTTAAATACGAAGGAGATATTTACCGCCCTCCCAGCGAGGCAAGAAGCCTGATCCTGCAGGCGACAGTGGGGTGCTCGCATAACCGGTGCACTTTTTGTGCCATGTATAAACAGAAAAAATATCGAGAGCGCGAACTGGAAGAGCTGAAAGAGGAAATTCACGCCGCCGGCCGGCTCTGGCCACAGACCAGGCGCGTCTTCCTGGCCGACGGAAACGCCCTGACTATGACCACTGAAAAGCTGCGTTCCATCCTGCAGCACTTGGACTCAGCCTTTCCCCTGCTGGAGCGGGTAGCGGTTTACGCCAACCCCCAGGACCTGCTGCAAAAAGAGATTGCTGAGCTGGCGGAGCTGCGCAGCCTTAAGCTGGGAATGATCTACCTGGGCATTGAAAGCGGCAGCGGTTCTGTGCTGCAAGCCGTAAGGAAAGGAGCTTCACCTGAAGAGATTGCCCGCGGCTCGGCACGGGTCAAAAAGGCGGGGATCCCGCTATCCGTAACCTTAATTAACGGACTGGCCGGTCTCGAAGGAACGGAAGAGCATGCCCGCGAGAGCGCCAGGCTGTTAAACGAGATTGATCCCGACTACCTGGGGCTGCTCAGCCTGATGATTATTCCGGGAACCAGCCTCTACCGCGAGATTAAAGCGGGCCGATTTACTCCCCTCGGCCCCTGGGATATGATCCGGGAGATCAGGTTGATGGTAGAACATTTATCATTAAGCAACTGTGTATTCAGGGCCAACCATGCATCCAATTACCTGCCGCTGAAGGCGGTTCTATCCCGGGACCGGGAATCCTTACTGGCAACCCTCGACGCGCTGCTGAAAAGCAAGGCACCAGGCATACTGAGAAGCGAGCATTACCGGATGCTCTGATGGATGTGTATTAATTTGTAAATCCCCCCCGGCCCCCCTTTTCCAAAGGGGGGAGAATTTGTTGACTTTTCCAAAGGGGGGAGTATTTATTACTCTTTTTCAATGGGGGAGTACTTATTACTCTTTTTCAATGGTGGAGTATTTATTTTCCTTTTTTCAGAGGAGAAGGTTTGGTTATTGCCCTTTTCCAAAGGCGGAAGTATAGCTGCTTTTTGCAAAGTGAAAAGCTTGATTGGCAGCCTTTAAGACTTCCTGGTTCTTAGGTCAGACATCTAACATTAAGGATCTGTTATAACGGATATGGCGTCGCCCTCAATTTCCCACGATGTACCGAGCTCGTCCAGCAGGCCGGTGAGTAGAGCGCGCAAGCGGGCCGCTTCTTCGCCCGCTGGCAGGTAGGGCCGGCTGTCGCCCAGAAGCACAGGCAGAAGGTGTATTTTTTCAACACCTTGCTTTCCGATGCGAACCTTTATAATATAGCTTTCATTGCAGATATGATTGGAAAAGGGATAGAAGAGGAAATTTCCGAGGCTGTAAACAATAGGCTTCCCCTTGTAAATTTCAATTCCCTGCGGCGTATGGCTGTGATGCCCCAGCACCAGGTCGGCGCCGCTGTCCACGGCCAGCCTTCCGGTCTCCTGCTGTTCTCTGTTGACCCGGTGGGTATATTCATCGCCCCAGTGCAGCGAGACAATCACCACATCAGCCCAGCGGCGCACCTTCTCGATATCGGCAATTAATTGTTCTCGCTCACAATAATAAACGGTCCCCGGTCTCTCCGGCCCGGCCCGCCAGGCGGGATAGACATGATTAAAGACCCCGGAGTAGGCCAACACTGCCGTTTTAATGCCGTTCATTTCAAAAGCCGCCCCCTTGCGGGCATGCGCCTCGTTCCGGCCGGCCCCGGCATAAGCAATGCCGTGTTCCTCCAGAAGGGCCAGTGTATCCTCAAGGGCATCTCTGCCGTAGTCCAGGATGTGGTTATTGGCCAGGGAAACAATGTTTATCCCCGACGAGGCAAGCGCCTCCATAACGAAGGGGTGCGCGCGAAAGGTGTAAGTTTTCTGCGCCGGCAAGCCTCGCTCCGAAACGGGGCATTCCAGGTTGGCAAAGACGAGGTCCCCCTGTTTTAAAAGAGGAGCAATGCGGGAAAAAGGGTAGGCGGGATCATAATGCTGCAGCTTTTTGGAAGTAAGATAAGCCGGCATAACATCGCCTACCGCCACCAGGTCGTATCCCGGCGGCGGAGGAGTTTGAAATGAAAAAGTAAAGGGCCGGCTCAGAACAGCGCCGGGGATATGAAATGGCTTAAGCGTAAGGGTAAAGGCGCTCTCTTCAGGCCAGCTGTCCAGCGGCCTAATTTCATAGATGCCTTTCTCTTGCCCCATTACCGATACCGGGATTGCAGGATCAAGCGTTAGCTGCTCCGCCAGCAGCGTTTCATCAACGGGCACATTTAATGCAAGGGTCAAAGAAGGATCGTCGTATTCCGCGGTAACGTCGAGTTCAACCGGCGGGCTGCATGAAGCTGCGATTAGAAAGAAGGCTAAACCGGTTAAGAATAATTTTCGTATAGTCTTCATGTGACAATTCTGACCCAATCAGGACATGTTGTCAATGTTTTTGGCCATTGTGTTGCCTGGACGCAGGTTATTCTACTGGTCTGAGTTCTTTACCGAGATATTGTTTCCGGCAAAGGCTCCGCTGCAGTTTTCCCGAGCTGGTTTTCGGCAGCGTCCCCGGCTGCACCAGGACAATATCGCGCGGCGGCACTTCACAGATCTCGATTACGCGGCGGCGAATGGCCCGGCGCAGCTCATCCAGGGAGGCGGCGCCGCGCACTTCGGCTACAACGACGATCGATTCCTTGCGGCGAGCGCTCTCCACGCCAAAGGCAATTACATTTCCCGCCCGCACTCCTTCGATCATCCCCACGGCGCGCTCAATGTCCTCGGGGTATATATTCCTTCCCGAGATGATAATCACATCTTTAATCCGGCCGCAGATGACCAGCTCCGGCTCCCCGCCATCCGGTCCCTTCGCGAAATAGGCCAGGTCTCCGGTGCGCAGCCACTCGTTGCGAAAGAGCTCTGCCGTAAGATCCGGGCGCCCGTAGTAGCCGGTTGTTACCGACGCCCCCCTTATTTCAAGCTCGCCCACTTCGCGCTCGCCCCTGGGATCGCCTGTGGCGGGGTCGCAGATGCGCATCTCCAGGCCGGGCACCGGCCGCCCCAGCAGGGGCAATCTGCGGGTCGTGGGCAGACCGGGATCAGCGGGCCTGGCTAGGCCTTCTCTTTCCAGGGCCACCCGGTCCACGGCATCGCAGATCATCCCCCGCATCGGCGGGGGAAAGCTGCCGCCGATAGCCACTTCGGCCATGCCGAAGGCGCAGAATTCAGCCCCCGGCCTGAAGCCATGGGGCAGAGCCGCCGCTATAAAATTTTCAACAGCCAGGGGATCCACCGGTTCGGCGCCGTTCAGGGCGATACGAATTAATGATAAGTCCAATTTTTCGCCCGTCTCGTTCATCCGCTTTAACGCGCGCGTGGCCAGGACCCAGGAAAAATTCGGTCCGGCGGTAATGGTCCCGCGAAACTCGCTCATCCAGCGCATCCAGTCGCCCGGCCGGTTCGTAAAGTCCAGCGGCGAAGCGAGCACCAGGGAGCAGCCCACGGTCATCGAAACGGTGAGCATCCCAATGAGCCCCATGTCGTGGTAAAGCGGCAGCCAGCTGACAATGGTATCGTCCGCGGTTACCTTGGCCGCCTCAACCATCCCGTCAATGTTGGCTCCAATGACATGGTGGGGCAGCATGACCCCTTTCGGCTCCGCGGTGGAACCCGAGGTGAACTGCAGCACGGCGAGGCGGCAGGGATCATCGGGCACAGCCCGGTAATCATCCTCTGACAAGGCCCCCTCTCCGCCGGGCTGAATCTCGCTCAGCGGAACCACCGGCGGGTCGCCCGGGGCGGGCACGTAGAAAGCAGCCATCTCGGGATCGATGAGCAGCAGGGAGACGTTGCCGCTCTTCAAGAGGGATCGCGTCTGCTGCATGAAATCTTCGACGGAGGTAAACCGCAGCGGTATGGGCAGCATAATCATGCAGCCCCCGGCCAGCCAGATTGCCTGCACCGCGGTGACAAGAGCCCGGGAGGTAGGACCCAGGAGGGCCACGTGGTCTCCGGGCGCTACCCCGCGGGCCTGCAGGGCCGCAGCGGCGGCGCGGGCATCCTTGTGCAGCTGCTCCCAGGCAACCCTTACCGGAGCCGCTTCAGGCCCTCCGGCAGCGCTGCCGATGAATGTAACAGCGTGGGGCCCGGCAGCCGCCCGGCAAATGCGCGGCACCAGCGGCTCTGCCAGGGGACCAAAGACCGGCCTGCCGCAGCGGCATCTTCCCTGCCCTCCCGTTGGGGCGCTTGGATTTTCCATAATAATCCCCCTTAGTCAGAAGATATTGTATTGGTAGAGAATTTAGTCTTCTATACAAGGGGGTATTAAACCTGCTATTAATTTAAAAATAGAATCCGGGCCCGCCGGCACCCGTCACCTTTTGATCACAGTGCCAATTTTCCCTTCCGCACCAGCCAGGGCATTTTCCAGGGAGGTAATTACAGCCCTCATCCCACCGCTCTCGACAAAACGGATTGCCGCCAAGACCTTCGGCCCCATGCTGCCGGCTCTAAAATGTCCCTGCCGGTAGTAAGCTTTCATCTCATCCAAAGATACCTGCTCAAGCTTTTTCTCTTCGGGTGTCCGGTAATGGATCGACACGTTGGCTACATCGGTGAGGATGAGCAGAACATCCGCCCCCGTTTCCCGGGCCATCATCTGCGCCCCCAGGTCTTTGTCGATAACCGCTTCTATCCCGGAGAGAGTGCCCGAGGAATCCTGGATCACCGGAATCCCTCCGCCCCCGGAGATGATTACCACAACATCTTCATCAATCAGGGACCTGATTGCCGCTATCTCTGCACAGGCCAGCGGTTCCGGGGAGGGAACCACCTTTCGCCAGCCCCTGCCGCTGTCTTCCTTCCAGGCCTCTCCCTTCTCTGCCATCGCCTTCTTGGCCTCCGCTTCGCTGTAAAAACTCCCGATGGGCTTGGTGGGATTTTCAAAGGCCGGGCTGGAGGGGTCTACAAGCGACTGGCAGATCAGCGTTACCACCGTTTTTTGACAGCCGGCCTTGAGCAGTTCATTGTAGAGCGCCTGCTGGATCATGTAGCCAATTTGCCCCTGGGACATCGCCCCGCAGACATAGAGCGGCATCCCAGGGATGCCTTCGCGGGCGCCGATTTCCTGCTGCTGGAATATTCTCCCTACCTGCGGGCCGTTGCCGTGCGTAACCACCAGCCGCTTGCCGCTCAGTATCAGTTCTGCCAGCTGCGCTGCGGTCTTGCGGACATTTTCCATCTGCTCCTCAAAAGTACCGCTCTGTCCGGGCTGCAGGATGGCATTGCCGCCCAGGGCCAC
>JAAZHP010000123.1 GCA_012510625.1 Bacillota bacterium | reverse complement strand
TTCACCCCCGGCAGCCAGGCTGCAAACTGCTGCACATTGGCGGAGAGACTGGCATGGGTAAGCATGACCCCCTTGCTGAGACCGGTAGTTCCGCCGGTGTAAAGGATGGCCGCCGGTTCCTCCCAGGCGGAAAGATCTTCCACCGCCCCGCCCGGCTGCCGCTTCACCAGGCCGGTAAACTGGTGCACATTCTGCTGCGGGTTTACCTTGCGGTACATGTCCTTTTTCACCAGCGGGTAGAGCTGCTTCTTGGGAAAAGGCAGGTAGTCATTAATATGGCAGGTCACAATTTCTTTTATCCCCGTCTTCTCTTTCAGGGCGAGCATGCGGGGCAGGAGCATATCCAGGCCCACTGCGACCTTGGACTCGGAATCGTTGAGCTGATAGGCCAGCTCCCGCTCGGTGTATAGAGGATTGTTCGGGACGATCACCGCCCCGATGCGGAAGGCGGCGTAAACGGCGATGGTCATTTGCGGCAGGTTGGGCAGCAGCGTGGCCACTTTATCTCCCTTTTCCACGCCCAGCGCCCTCAACGCCCGGGCAAATCTGTTTACCAGGGAATCAAGCTCGCTGAAGGAGATCTTCCGCCCCATGTAATTCAGCGCCGTCATGCCGGCCCGCGCCTCGGCGGAGCGGGCCAGGGCGCGGGATAGGGTAATCTCCTCGATATCGATCTCGTGCGGCACCCCGGGCGCGTACGACCGGTGCCACGGTTTAACTCCGCTCATCTAAGAAGCACCTCCTCATGAAGTAAACAAAGTAATATCCGTCAAACCGAAAGGTATCTTGATATTGATCTCTGACTCCGGCAGGACGAGGTGGTAGGCCTCGGGCACCGGCAAAAACTCCACCTGCACCCCCGTCTCGTCCTCCAGAAAGCGGCGCACCGCGCCCTTGTTGCCGGGAGGGCCCACGTCGGACATCTCGTGCAGCGATACTTCAAATTCGAAGCACCCGCGCACAAAGCTGGTGGCAAATCCACCCGGCAGGTTGTGCTGCTCCAGCAGCAGCACTTTAACCCCTTCCGACGCCAGCTTCAGGGCCGCGGCAAGCCCTCCCAGCCCGGCGCCGACAACAATTACATCCGGGGACAATAGATCATCTCCTTTCTCTTTTGTAAGTGGCAATCCGCGTATGAAAAAAAACAGCTGCCGCGCCCTTCTGTCTATCCCTCTGGATGTAGTTTTACTCAAGGCTGCAGCAGCTGTTTTTTTATGCTATTTTCTATTTGTTTGTATTGCCTGTGATCTGGCGCCGGCTATCTGCCTTTAAATGCCGGTTTGCGCCTCTCCAAAAAAGCAATTGCACCTTCCTTGTGGTCTTCTGTCTGGAAGCATAAGCTCTGGGCATAAATTTCCAGCTCCATGACCTGTTCCAGGCTCAGGCCGTCGCTGGCATTCAATATTTCCTTGGCCTGGGCCAGGGCCACGGCCGGCCCCTCGGCCAGCTGCTGCCCCAGCTTGAGCGCCTCCTGCAGCAGCTCTGCCGCGGGCACAACCCGGTTGACGATGCCGATGCGGTGTGCCTCTGCGGCATCGATATTTTCGCCGGTGAAGACCAGCTCTTTCGCCTTCTGCAAGCCCGCCAGGCGGGGCAGGAAATAGAGCGCCCCGCAGTCGGGGACAAGGCCCACCTTGATGAAAGCCATTCCAAACTTGGCGGTGTCCGCAGCAATGATCAAATCGCAGAGCAGGGCCAGCGAGAAGCCGGCGCCCACCGCGTAGCCGTTGACGGCGGCGATGACCGGCTTCTTCACATTGGCCAGCTCCATGAGCTGCGCATATCCCTCTTGAAGCCACCGCCGCCCCTCCAGGAGCTCAAAGCCCTGCATCAGGCGGCTGAGATCCCCGCCCGACGAGAAGGATTTACCCGTCCCTGTCAGGACGATACTGCCAATCTCATCGTCGGCAGCGGCGGCGCGGATAGCGCTGACCAGCTCTTGGGCCATGGCCGCCTCCAGGGCGTTCATAATATCCGGCCGGTTCATGGTCAGCAGGGCCACCCCGCCGCGCTTTTCGTAAATAATAGTCTCATACGCTGACATAATCAACAACTCCATTCCAATTCATCTTTAAAAAGCCTATTATAATCAGTATATTCTGTTTTTTCTTCATAGTCAATCATCTTATACATAGAAAACAATTTTTCTCCAATCAGCCCCTCTTTCGGCATGGCATGACCGCGCGCCCGCCGGCAGCGCGCGCTTTTCTGCCTGGTTTGTATTTGCTGGGAAGTTTATCTCTTGAAAAAAATCCTGACATGAAATGGAAGTGCTGTATAGGGGACAGCCCCTTGCAACTCGCGGAGTTATAGACAGCGCCAGTTGTCCCGCGAGGCAATCTCGCAGAAGGGCCGGTTCCAGCCTTTTAAGCTGCAGCTGCGCCTGCAGGGGCTGCCGGTGAAGCACCAGCGAAAATCCGGGGGCAGCTCCCGCTCCGCTGCGGACAGTTTTATTTCCCGGTGGGTGGAGCTGGCCGTGTGGACGAAAACGACGGGCCGCGAAGAGCCTTCCCGGACGGCGCAGTAATCCAGGCAGGCGGCGGCGGCTTTTCCGGTATAGCAGCCTTCAAGGGTTATCCCCGCCATCTCCTGAAAGCGGCGGATGGCCTCTTGGGCGGTGTCCGTAGCAAAGCCGTACCCCTCCCCCAGGTAGCCTTCTTCCAGGCGCAGCCGCTCGTCCAGCCGGCTTGCGGCATCACCGATATTCACGCCGCGGCGCGCCAAAAGCCTCAGGCTTCTCCGGGCCAGGCCCACTATTTTCCGCCGTCCCAGCAAACTCGGATGAACCACGCGGACCGCATGCAGCAAGGTATCCATCCCGGCCAGGGCGATCCCGGCCAGGAGGCCGGCGGCGGTGCCGCCGGTGCCCGCAGCCACAAAAATAGCGGCAGGATCAGGGAGCCCCTGCTCCCGGAGCTGCAGGCGCATTTCCAAAACGGCGCCGATATAGCCCAGCGTGCTCAGGGCGTTTGAGCCTCCCGGCAGAAGGAGGTATGTTTTCCGGCGGGGGTTGAAGCGGCGGGCCAGGTAAATGCGCAGGTAGCGCAGGACCATTCCGGGATAATCCCTCACAAAGTGCATTTCAGTGCCGAATTCCATCTCCAGGAGCAGGTTGTTTCGCACATGTTCGTTAACAGGCTGGCAAAAGAACAGGCCGGTTGTGCGCAGCCCCAGCTCCCGTCCCAGGGCGGCAACGGCCAGGACATGATGCGAGCCCAGCCCCCCCGCAGTGACAATCTCGCGAAAACCTTTCCGCTTGACATCGGCCAGGATCAGTTCCAGCTTGCGGACCTTGTTACCCCCGTAAAGAGGGTGAGAGAGATCATCCCGCTTTACCAGGAGCAGCGGCCGGCTCGATATTTCGGGGAGGCGCTCCAGGGGAGTGGGCCAGTTTCCCAGTTCAACAAGGGGCACTGTCTCCTGGAGAACAGGATAGCTTTTATATAAGAAGTTTGTGCTCATTGAGGGAGCCTCCCTTCATTGACAAAAAATTGTTGATGTTATTATAATCTACAATATACTGTTCATCAATGGATTAGAAGAAAAATTTCCGCTGAGCTTGCCTTTTTCGATTAGCCGTCTTCCCAAAGGAAGGCAGGACAATCAAGCACCCGGGAGGGATCTCCATGTCACAAAGCGAGTTCGGATTGAAGCGGGTTTTGGGCCTGTGGGAGGTGGCCGCCATCGCCGTGGGACAGACCATCGGTGCGGGCATATTCGTCATGACGGGGATGGCCGCAGGCTTCACCGGTCCCTCCGTCCCCCTGGCCTATCTTTTGGCGGTCATCCCAGTTGTCTTTCTCATGCTCAGCCTGGCCATGCTGGGCTCGGCACTGCCCACTACCGGGGGCAACTACAAGTATGCCAGCCGCCTCTTTTCACCCCGGGCCGCCTTTATCGGGGTATGGGGTTTTATGGGCGGCACCCTGGTGGGGGCCTTCCCCCTGTGGGCTTTAAGCGGGGCCCGCTACCTGCAAGCGGTCATGGAGGTGGATACCGTTGCAGCCGCCGTGGCCATCATGACAATCCTGTTCCTGGTTAACCTGGTGGGGATCTCCATGGCGGCGGCGGTTCAAGCCCTGTTCGTACTGCTAATGCTGATCGCCCTGATCATGTTTGGAATTACCGGTATTCCCCATATCGATCCGGCCAACTTCACCCCTTTCTTCCCCGCGGGAGTGCACGGCTTTATCCTGGCCACCTGCGTGCTTACCTTCACCCACCTGGGAGCAAACTCCATCGTGGAACTGGGCGGAGAGATCAAGAACCCGGGCCGGGTTATCCCCCGGGCCTTTATGATTTCCATCCCCCTGGTCACCGTTATTTACCTGCTGGTGGCGGTGACGGCCGTGGGGGTAGTGCCCTGGAGCAAACTGGCCGGCCAGCCCCTGACCGCCGCGGCTGAAGTTTTTATGGGGAAAGGCGCCTTCAACTTTTTTGTTATTGGCGGCGGGATGCTGGCCATCATCACCACCCTTAATGCCGGCTTCATGTGGGGCACCAAGTCGCTCCTGGTGATGGCGGCGGACGGACTCTTCCCCCGGGCCCTGACCGCGGTAAACCGCCGCTTCGGAACGCCGCACTGGTTTCTCCTCTTCATCTACCTGGTTTCCTGCGGGGCACTGATTATCTTTGGCGAAGATTACCTGGAAGCTTTTACTGCCCTGGGGTCCATTGGGGGGATCATCATCTTCCTTCCCGTTATGGGAGCAGCCCTGGTGCTGCCCAAAAAGGCGCCCGAAGCCTATGCTGCCAGCTCCTTCAAGCTAAAAGGCATCTGGGTTTACCTGGTTCCTTCCGTGGGCGCGCTGGTTGCCCTGGGCGTGATGGGGATGCTGCTCATCGATCTCCTGGGCATGCCCCGGGGCAGCGTTTTTGGCTACCTCTTTATTGTCTGGCTCGCTATCGGCCTGGTCTATTACGAGATCCGCTGCCGTGCCCTGCGCCGACAGGGGCGGATGCCGGAGGCGGTCAAGCAAGTCCAAGGCCGGGAGTTTTGACAGTACGGAAAAGCAGGTAATTGAACATTAAAAACAACCGTTCCCGGCGCCTGCCAGGAAGAAGGGGCAATATGGATTAAACAACCAGGGTTGCTTATCGGCAGGAAAACTATTCCTGCCCGGTGAATACAATTATCGTTCCATTACGCTCGACAGGAGGGCGTCCTTTGCCAAGCACTCCAAAAACCCCCGCCTGGAAGATACTTCAATCACTCTGGCTCATATTCGTCTTCATCCCTTTTCTAAACTGGATCGCCTTTCTCTATATCGGTATACGCGCCAGGCATAAACCATGGCTTGCCTGGGCAGCCAGTTACTTCGCTCCCGTACTCTTCGTGTTCATCGTCTCCTCCCTCAACCCGGAGGAAACCACGACATTAAACCTAATCGCCATAATCCTCTTTATCGGCGGGCAGATAGGGTCAATTGCTCACGCTTTTGCGGTTTTCAGAGAATACCTAAACAAGCTGGCGGAACGCCAGGAACAGCTGCAATACCATGGACGGGAGCCGATAAAGAGAGGTCTCGCCTGGAAACTGTCTCAATCGCTCTGGATCCTGTTCGCCTTCATTCCCTTTCTAAACTGGATTGCCTTTCTTTATATCGGCATACGCGGCAGGCATAAACCATGGCTTATCTGGGGAACTGTTTACCTCGTTCCTGTTTTAATCGCATTTTTTGTTATTTCCTCTGACCCGCAGGGAACCACAACGTTAAGCTCCTTCGCCATACCCCTGTTTATCGGCGGACAGATTGGATCAATAGCTCACGCCCTGGCGGTGTGCCGGAAGTACCTGCTTATGCTCGCGGCCCGGCAGGAAGCATATGAACAGTGGCTTAAAGAAATCAAGCTTTATTAGCAACAAGAATCGAGGGACGGTTCCTTTGATTTATATCAGGAGAACCGTCCCCTTGATATAAAAACATTCCTGGGGGTACTTTATGCGCAAGCGGTTGCCTTTATGGGGCAAAATAGCTTACGGCGCCGGCTCCGTGGGCTGGGTCCTCCTGGACCGGGTAGTCATGACCTGGCTTTATTATTTTTATATCACCAGCCCCGTCGAGGGGGTAAACTCTTTCACCGGCGCCGCGGTCTTCGGCTTGCTCATGTTCGGCGGGCGCGTCATCGACGCCATCGCCGATCCCATTATCGCCAAATTTTCCGACAACCATATGGGACGCCTGGGCCGGAGAATCCCCTTCATGCTGTGGAGCGGTATTTTCTATGTTCTCGTTTTCATCGCCCTCTTCTACCCGCCGGTAAAGGGAGAGTCTTTCTGGAACGGCCTGCACCTCTTTATTTTCCTGGGCCTCTTTTTTACCTTCTTTACCGCCTATGTCTGCCCTTACCTGGCGCTCCTGGCCGAACTGGCCTACACTCAGGCAGACCGGGTAGATCTGACCACCTACAGGTCGATTTTCTACATGATCGGCGGCGCTGTGGGGATGCTCGGCTCGGGATTTCTAATCGGCCGGCTGGGCTTTCACGGCATGGTCTGGACAGCGGCGGCGATAGCTCTTCCTTTCCTCTACATACCGGCTTTAATTAAAGAAAAAGATTACACCGACGCCAGGCCGGCCACGATGGGCCTGCTCGAGGCTCTTAAATCCACCCTGCAAAACCGGCCTTTCATCATCTACCTCATCGGCTCAATCGCCCTGCAACTGGGATACAACATTTTCTCCATCAACCTGCCCCTTTACGCTACCGCGCTGCTGGGCAAAACAGAGGCCGAAGCCACGGTATTCTTTTTAGCCCAGGCCACGGCGGTGATTGCCTTCCCCCTGGTCAATTATATTACAAAGAAGACAGGCTTAAAAAAGGGCCTGTCCCTGACCATGCTCCTCTTTATCATCGCCCTGCCTTTTACCTGCCTCCTATCCGATACGCTGATTTTCCTCTCTCCCGATCTGCTGCTCTTTATGATCATGGGCCTGATGGGACTGGCCCAGGTGGGAGTGATGGTAGTGCCCGATGCCATAGTGGCCTCCATTGCCGACCTGGAGGAAAAAAGAAGCGGGCAGCGGCGGGAAGCCATGTATTTTGGCACCCAGGGTCTGCTGGTAAAGATGGCCATGGGCGGCTCTGCGCTGGTATCGGGGGGGCTGGTGCAGCTCTTCGGCACCAGCCTGGGAGTTCAGCTCACCGGGCCGGTGGCGGCACTGGTGGTGCTCTTGGGGCTGCTGGCCTTTAGCCGCTTCCCGGAAGAAGAAGTTATGGCTGGACAGGGGCAAGCTGACGTGGAAAGCGTCCCCCGCGTAAAAGGCATGTAACCGCGATGCAAACTTGAAAAAGTCCCCCTTTTCTAAAGGGGGATTTAGGGGGATTTGTAAAATCTGATCACCATGCCGCTTTTCGTTTTTTCATGCTGATTAATCCTTTTCGCCGTTTTCAATATATATACTCCTGCCGGGCAGGGCCACGGAAACGCCTTCCTGCTCCAGAATCTCCATGATTTTGAAGTTAACATCCTCTTTTACTTTCAAATACTCTGCCCAAACTGTAGTCTTGGTAAAGAAGTAAAGAAAGATATCGAGGCTGCTGTCGCCAAACTCGTCAAATGTAACAAATATTGTCTCCTTGTGAATCTCGGGATGAGTATGCAGCATCTCCCTGATCCTTTCGACGCACCGGCGCAGCTTATCCCGCGGCGTGGAGTAGGCCACCCTAAGATTGAATTTGATGCGCCGCTTGCCCATGCGCGTCCAGTTGGTGATCGGTTCGTTGGCGATTTTGGAGTTGGGCATGGTGATCAAGGCCTGGGCAAAAGTCCTGATCTTGGTGCTTCTAAAGGAAACCTCTTCCACGGTCCCTTCAACGCTGGGCGTGTAGATCCAGTCGCCCACGGAAAAGGGCTTGTCCAGAATGATGACGATGCCGCCGAATATGTTGGACACGGCATCCTGGGCCGCCAGGGCAATGGCCAGGCCGCCCAGCCCCAGGCCGGTAAGCAAGCCGGTGATCGGATAGCCCCATACGTCTGCCACCATGAGCAGGGCCAGGGCCACGATGACAAACCGAAAAACTTTTGCCAGAAAATCAACCAGGACCGGATCCATCTTAAACTTATCGGTCAAATCCTGGAAGGGCTTTCTGCCGCTGATATTGTAAAGAGCCCAGGCAACAAGTATGAGAATAAGAGACCGGTAAATGCGGTTAATGACCAGGTCTGCAGCAGGGTATAAAGGAAGGCATGTCAGGGCGAGATAGATACCGATAACCATAATTAGCGTTTTCAGCGGATGCTCCAGGGCAAGCACGATATGATCATCGATATCGGTCTTCGTCCGCCTGGTCAGGCTTAAGACAACCCGCAAAATGACCCGGGTAAAGAATCCCCGCAGCGCCAGGAAAAACAAGAATATAACGGCGGCGACTATAACCTGCCGCCAGAACTCATTGAGAGGCACAAGCGCTTCCAACCAGCCGGTAACCATCTCCAACTGGGACCACTCCTTTTGGACAGTTTTTCCGATCCTTTAATTTATTTGAGACAGCGGCGGCGATCTCCTTTTTCCCGGTAAAAGCCGGCCCGGGCAGACCACTTCAGAAAAATTCCAACCCGAACTATTTTATATTGCTCTCTGCCATATTACTTATTCTATACATATCTTAGGAAACCTCGGGCGGGCGTGGAAGCCCGCCCCTACACATTTGTAGGGGCGGATTGTAGGGGCGGTTCATGAGCCGCCCAAACCGGTAACGCAAAGGAAACCGAAGCGAAAGATCACCAAACCACATGCCCCTTTACAAGAACAAGCTTACATCTTAAAAAGAAAAGCTTCCAAACAGCAATCACAGTAGTATTAATCCAACAAATCGGGATAAACTGTTCCCGCCCAGGCAATGCGCCAGCCGCTCGCCGTTTTGACCAGCAAAAG
>JAAZHP010000122.1 GCA_012510625.1 Bacillota bacterium | reverse complement strand
GGATCATTGGCAAAACTCTCCACGATGCCCACTGTTGCGGGATCGCGAGTTCGCTGGATCATCGCGCTTACGGCCATCCGCGGGTCGGTGATCAGAAGAACCTGGCTGGAATGCGGTGATACGGTAGAGATCATCCCTACCAGGCCCCTGTCGGTAATGACCACCATTTCTTGCTTGACTCCGTCAAGATAGCCGCGATTGATCGTGACCGTCCCGAACCACTGGCTGGGATCTCGGGCAATTACCTCCGCTGCAATCATCTGGTAACTGCTTTTTTCTTTAAATTCCAGCAACTGGCGGTAGCGGTAATTTTCTTTCTGCAGCTCCTGGAACTGGACCAGCTGCTGCTCCAGAAGTGATATTTTTTTCCGCAGAAGATCGTTTTCAGATTTCAACTCGTAAAACGAGACAATGGCATCAAAAAATGACTGTATCTTCTGACCTGCGGAAGAGAATGCTGTCTGCGCCGGCGCAAAGAGGGCCAGCAGAGCATCTTCCACCGGGGTAAGCTGCTCCCGCCCTTCACCGGTAAAAACAATGAGCAGCAACAAGCCGACCACGACAGCCAGCAGCGCCACAAGATTCCTGCGGCCCTTATTCCGCCTTGCCAATGGGAACACATCCTATATCTCATTTTTACCCCGATGGCAACAGGCCCCCGGAAGCACCCGGGCGTTACCGCCTGTGTATCTCCAGATCTTCCGTTAAACGCCTTTGCGCGCAGTCAGCGCCAGCCGGCGGAGCAGGTTGATCTCAGCCAGGATCTTCCCCGCCCCGACGACAACACAATCCATCGGGTTATCGGCCAGATAGACCGGCATCCCCGTCTCTTCGGAGGCCCGCCGGTCAAAACCGTGCAGCAGTGCACCGCCTCCAGTGAGCACTATCCCCTTATCCATCACGTCAGCCGCCAGCTCGGGCGGTGTCTTTTCAAGAGTTACCCGTATCGCTTCGAGTATTATCTCCAGGGGATCCTCCAGGGCCTCCTTTACATCTTCGGAGGTTATTTTAAGTGTTTTTGGAAGTCCCGTTACGAGGTCGCGGCCGCGAATATCCATTTCGGAGTTGTTCTCTTTGTGATAAGCGGTGCCGATCTTTATTTTCACCTCTTCGGCAGTGCGATCGCCGATCATGAGGTTATGTTTCTTCTTAATATATTGAATGATCGCCTCATCCATGTCATCCCCGCCAACACGAATGGACTTGCTGGTGACGATACCGCCCAGGGAAATAATGGCCACTTCGGAGGTGCCGCCGCCGATATCAACAATCATGCTGCCGGTAGGCTCCTCCACGGGCAGGCCGGCCCCAATGGCCGCGGCCATGGGCTCTTCCACCAGGTAGGCTTCACGGGCCACCTGGCCGGTGGCATCAAGAACCGCCCGCTTCTCCACCTCCGTTACCCCGGAAGGGATACAGATAATCACCACAGGACGGAACATGGAGCGCCGGGGGCTGGCCAGATTAATAAAATAGTTGATCATTGTCTGTGTAACGTCAAAATCAGCGATCACGCCGTCTTTCATCGGGCGGATGGCAATAATATTTCCGGGAGTGCGACCGATCATCTGTTTTGCTTCCGAGCCTACAGCGAGGATTGCGCCTGTGTCGCGGCGGACAGCCACCACCGAAGGTTCCCGCAGGACTACACCCTTGCCTTTAATGTAGACCATGGTATTGGCGGTGCCCAGATCGATCCCAATTTCCCTGGAAAATACCCTGAACAGTGAAGCCATGAATATATCCCTTCCTTTTCCTAACCGCAGCTTATCAGGTTAGATAATTACAGAATTTATTGGTTAATCGTGCCAAGCCGAATATTGCGCCTGTCAATTATAATATTATAGCATTATATACTCCTGATATTTTCCCCTCCTTCCTAACAATTTATGTCAACTAAAGCAGCCCTTTCTCTTTGAAACTGAAGTAGCAGCCGTCACCGATGACGATATGATCCCGCACGGCGATTCCCAGGATATTTCCCGCCTCCACCAGGCGCCTGGTCACCTCCAGGTCTTCCTGGCTGGGCGAGGGATCGCCGCTGGGATGATTGTGCACCAAAATTACCGAAGCGGCGCTTTTGCGCAGCGGGATTTTAAATATTTCCCGGGGATGCACAATTGAGGCATTAAGGCTGCCGACGGAGATCTCTTCCTTAGAAATAACATGATTTTTTGTATTGAGAAGCAGGATCATAAAATGCTCTCTCTTTTTGTACCGCAGCTGCTCCATGAAAAGCGCCGCCGCCCGCTGGGGACTGGTAATACTCTCGGCCTCCTCCGGCGGCAGCGTGGCCAGCCGCCGCCCCAGCTCCAGAGCCGCCTTTACCTGGATGGCCTTGGCCGGTCCCAACCCCTTGATCTCCTCCATCTCCTCCAACGACAAATCCGGCAGGGCTCGCAGCCCGCCGCTGCGGGAAAGCAGCTTAGCCGCCAGCTGCACCGCCGACTCCTTGTTGCTGCCTGTGCGCAGCAGGATGGCCAGCAGCTCGGCGTTGGAAAGAGCTTCCGCGCCAAGCGCGCGCATCTTTTCCCGCGGCCGCTCTTCTGCAGGCAAATCCCTGATCAGCAACCGGTACTCCCCTGTCATTGCTTTACCTCCATCCGGACCATGGTTTTATCTCCATGCGGGAAAGAAGTAGAGAGAGCTGGTACAGAGGCAGTCCGACCACGTTAAAGTAACATCCCTCAATTCTTTCTACAAAGAGAGCTGCTTTGCCTTGGATGGCGTAGGCGCCGGCTTTATCCATCGGTTCGCCGGTAGCCACGTAAGCGTCAATCAGCTCATCCCCCAGAACCCGCATCCAGACACGGGTTTCAGTATAAGCGCTTTCCTCTCTCTTCGTTTTCGCATCAACCAGGGCCAGCCCGGTTATCACGCTGTGCCGCTCGCCGCTCAGGCGGCGCAGCATCCGGCGGGCTTCGCCCCGGTCCGCGGGTTTGCCCAGGATCTCTCCCCGGTGACAGACAACCGTATCGGCGCCGAGAACGAGCCCTTCCTGAAGACCGGCGGAGACCCGCCGCGCTTTCTGCAAGGCAAGGTAGAGCGCCGTTTCAGCCGGGTTTAAAGATTCCGGCCTCTCTTCCTCCTGCAGATCGCTTAGGATGACGCTATGGGGAATCCCGGCCTGCCTGAGCAGCGCCGCCCGGCGCGGAGAAGCTGAGGCGAGGATTAGCTTCATCCGTCCACACCCGGCCCGCCGGCATGGCCTAGCGCGCGCCTGGTCACACCTTCGAGATAATAAGCAGCCAGGCCGGTAAAAACACCTGTGGGCACGGCCAGCAGCAGGAGCAGGGGAAAGTAACCCCGCAGCAGGGCCGCACTTCCGATAATGGCGCCGGCAACAGCAAGCTGGACCAGGTTGTGCGCCGCCGCCCCGAGCACACTGACCGAAACAAGACTGAGATATCCCTTGCGCATCATCATTGCCGCCAGGGACATTACCGCGGTGCAGGCCACTCCTCCGGCCAGGCTCAACCAGAAGCCGAAACCTAAAAAAGTCCCTCCGATGAGGCTGCCGATGACCGACCGCAGCACCGCTACCAGCAGGCCGCTGCGCGCTCCGTAGAGAACAATGGTCAGAAGGGTAATCATATTGGCCAGCCCCAGGCGCACTCCGGGGACAGGCATGGGCAGCGGCAGCGCCGCCTCGACGGTATGGATTACCACGGCGATAGAAACCAGCACCGCCAGGTGGGTTGCCTCAATAAGGTTGCGCCTCATTTATACTCCCCTTAATTAAATTATCCACAAAAGCGGCATTTCCTCTCATAAAATCACGGGATGTTAAAAAAAGAGCCGCTGAACGCCGCCCGCATCGGCCGTGTTCAACTCTCACCGGGCAGCTCCACGCAATCCTGCAGCCCGCTTGAGATGAGCAGCTCGAGCTGCGGTGTCACCAGGATGGCCTCAACACCGGGAAGACTCTCCACCAGCTCCAGGCCGCGCTGCGGTCCCATTACAAAAAGGGCTGTTGAAAGGGCGTCAGCCTCAATCGCCGTCGGGGCTACAACGGTGGCGCTGAGCAGGTTGCGGGCCGGGTAGCCGGTCCGGGGGTCGAGAATATGGTGGTAGCGCTCTCCGTCCTCTTCAAAAAAGCGCTCGTAATCCCCTGAAGTGACTACCGCTCCCTTTTTCAGCCAAGAGATCACGGCAATCAATTCGTCGTCGCGGCGGGGGTGCTTCACCCCGATCCGCCATGGCGACCCGTCCGGCTTGGGTCCAAGTATGCCAATATCGCCCCCCGCGTTGAGCAGGGCATGTCCAATTCCGGAGCGGGCCAGCAGCTCCAGCCCCCGGTCAACAATATAGCCCTTGGCAATGCCTCCAAGATCCAGCGCCATGCCGGAACTGGGAAGAAAAACCTTCCCTGCGGCATAGTCATTCTCCATCAGGCTGTAATCGACCAGAGCTGCAGCCGCTTCAATTTCAACAGGCTCCGGCACACGGTTGGCCTCGCCCCGGAAACCCCATATATCGAGCAGGGGACCAATGGTCGGATCAAAAGCCCCTTCGCTCAGCCTGGCATAATGGATCGCCTTTTCGATTACCTCCGCCGTCTCCGGGCCGACCTGGACCGGGCCCTCCCCGGCGGCGCGGTTAATTATTGTTACCTCGCTGGAGCTTTCCGTGCAGCTTAAAAGCAGCTCCAGGCGGCTCATTTCCTTAAACAGATCCTCTTTTACCTCTTCAGCTTCCCTGGAGCTGCCGCTGTAAAGCTGGAGGCTCACATCGGTATCCATGAGCAGCTGCTGGTAAGAGAAAAGTTTTTCTGCAGAATTGCCGCGGGATAAGATCAGGGCTATAGCAGCAGTTCCGGCGGCAATGCCAATAAGAATAAGCATGACGGCCAGAAAAGAAAGTTTTTTTCGTGGAAAAACAGGCTTCTCTTGTCCTCTTCCTTTATGGGTATACTGCCGGTTCAAAGCTTCTCCCCTTCCTGTACAGGGTAGAACATCTCAGCCTTAAATATAACACCGTTGCCCTAGAATTAACAGGGGAAATAATTGAGAAGTGAGAAGTTAGGGTTGTAGGGGCAGCTCATGAGCAGCCCGAATCGGTACCGGAAAACAATACAAATGACGAGTTTAGAAACAAAAGGCTTCTACCACGCAAAAGTCCTTCCCCACCGGCGGGCGAAGGCATGCCTCGCCCCTCCGCCTGCCAGCATTAAAGCAAATGTGGGACAAACAGGTACGTCCCCGTTGTCCCACGAGATCAGGCCGTGGCAGCTTCCGGCGAGGCGGCCTCCTCTTTGCTCCTTTCCCGGCGGGGATGAATGGCATTAAAGCGGCATTTCTCCACGCAGAGGCCGCAGTCGTCGCATTTTTCGAGATCGATTACGGCAAGATTATCTTCCATGATGATGGCCTCCCGGGGGCAGGCCCTGATGCAGGCTTTACAGCCGGTACATCCCACATCGCAGGCCTCGCTCACCCTTTTCCCGCGATCTTGTGAACTGCACCAGACCAGGTGCCCCCGGTCACCTTTCGGTATTAGGCGAATGATGCTGCGCGGGCAGGCATCGCGGCAGAGGCCGCAGCCAATGCACCTCTCCTCGTCAACGAGGGGCAATCCATCCGGACCCATCGAAATCGCTTCAAAAGGGCAGGCCCGCACACAGTTGCCCAGGCCCAGGCAGCCGTAAGGGCAGGCCTTGGAACCGCCGTGATACTGCTGGGCATAGGCACAATCAGAGATACCGTCATATAAAAAGAAATCTCTCGAGCGATGCCGGTCGCCGCGGCAGAAAACCGCAGCCACCATCGGATTTACCGCAACTGCTTCCTGCCCCATAATTGCCGCTATGGCTTCGGCGGTCATGCTTCCGCCGGGGATGCAGCCGTTCACCGGCGCATCTCCTTCGACAACCGCTTCGGCAAATTTATTACACCCGGCGTAGCCGCAGGCGCCGCAGTTGGCGCCGGGCAGCGCTTCGCGGATCGCTTCCACGCGGGGATCCGAGGCTACGGCAAAAAAATGCGCCGCTGCCCCCAGGAAAATGCCCAGGATTGCGCCCACGCCTCCCAGGGTGGCGACAGCATATAAGATTTCCAATGGTTTTCACCTCGCTGTAAAAAATAAATCCTGTTCCCTTGACAACTACATAGATCTATTACAATTAAAGGGTTAACATGCCTCTGAACCCCATAAAGGCCAGCGAAAGAATACCCGCGGTAATTAAGGTGATTGCCGTTCCCCGCAGCGGCGCAGGAACCCGGGCCAGCTCCAGCCGTTCCCTGATTCCGGACATGATTACCAGGGCCATCCAGAAGCCAAGTGAAGCGGCGATGCCAAAAATTACCGACTCCAGGAGTGTGAATCCCTGCCGTACCGCCAGCAGCGCCACCGCCAGGACGGCACAGTTGGTCGTGATCAGGGGAAGGTAGATCCCCAGACCCTGGTAAAGGGTTGGACTGGCCTTACGCAGGAATGTTTCCACCAGCTGTACCATGCCGGCAATGACCAGGATAAAGGTGACCAGCTGCAGAAACTCAAGCTCCAGCGGCACGAGGATCTGATAATGGATCAACCAGGTCACCAGCGTGGAAATGGTAATGACAAAAACAACAGCCATGCCCATTCCCATGGCGGTCTCCATTTTTCGAGAAACACCGAGGAAAGGACAGATCCCGAAAAAACGCTGCAGGACAAAATTGTCCACCAGGATATAGATAAATAGAATTGAAATAAGTTTTTCCATGATTGTCCTCCATAAATTTCAACCGGGTTTAATCGATCTGCAACCGTTTAAAGATCATATTGGTCAGCGCCAGCAGCAGGCCCAGGGCAATAAAGGCCCCGGCAGGCTGGGCAAAAAGCCGCATGGGCTCAAAATTGAGTCCAAACAGCTGCACGGCATAGTTCGTCTCGGCCAGGATAGTGCCGTTGCCGAATATCTCCCGCACCAGGGAGAGCAGGAGCAGCCCCAGGGTAAAGCCCAGGCCGCTGCCGATCCCGTCGCAGAGCGAGCGCAGCACCGGCTGCTTGCCGGCGAAAGCCTCGGCCCGGCCGAGAATGATGCAGTTGACCACGATCAGTGGAACAAACACCCCGAGGGCGGCGTAAAGGGTGGGGACAAAAGCCTGCAGCACCATTTCAACAATCGTCACGAAAGTGGCGATGATCACGATGTAGCAGGGGATCCGGACCTGCTCCGGGATGAAGCGGCGCAGGCTGGATATGACCAAGTTGGAACAGGTCAGCACCGCTACCACCGCCAACCCCATCCCCAGCCCGTTTTTAAGCAGAACGGTAACGGCGAGGGTGGGGCACATCCCCAGCACCAGCCGGAATGTGGGATTCTCTTGAAAAATCCCCCGGGTAATATCTGCCAGATAGCTATTCTTCATCGCTTTCACCACCTTCTTCCGGGTTCAGGGCCCGGGTTAATGCATCGAGAACAGCCTCCACAAGCCCTTCACTGCTTTCAGTGGCCCCGGTCTTCGTGTCCACATCCAGCGTCTGCTGGTCGATGATTTGCGGCGGGATAATGGCCGCCGCATCGGCCATATAGGCGGGAGTATCC
>JAAZHP010000121.1 GCA_012510625.1 Bacillota bacterium | reverse complement strand
TCCTGAAGCTGCTGATTCTCTCTGCCCTGGGGCTGGACGAAAGCAAGTTCTGGATAATTGCTCAATCGCCCTGCGCGATAAATGTTCTTACCGGGAAAGGCGAAAGCTTTGTGATTAACAGGCTTAACGAGACCTGCCACCTGGAGAGCCTTTCGGAGGCAATTCTGCAGGGGGATCACTAGTAAGACGCGGTTTCGTCCCTGCCCAACGCGGTATTTGTATTGCTTCTACCGCAGGATATAAGAACCCATTAGCGTTGTCGGGGCCGGGCAAGCCCGGCCCGACACGGTCCGTTATCGAGGCCGGCCATCGCGTACAGCACTGCTGCAAAGCCCTGTGCGGCAGGATTAGCCGATAATCGTTTTTTGATCCGGTCTACGGGTGCGGGGAAAGCTAAGCGCAAACACGATCCCAAACCCGGCTAAGAAAGCTAAGACTGCAGAGAAGCTGAAGGCTGAGGGCAGCAGGGAGCGGATGGATCCGAGGACCAGGCCTGCCAGCGCCAGGGAGACGGCGTCTTGATAGCGCCGGTAGAGGGCTGCAAGAAGGCGGGCCAGCACGAAGATGCCGAGAAGAGCTCCGGTGCTGAAGACGGCCAGCTTAAGCCATTCCCAATTGTTTACGGCAAGAATAACATCGTCGTAAATATTTAAGATCACCAGGGCCGAGCTGCCGGATATGCCCGGCAGGATCATCGCGGCTCCGGCGGCAGCGCCGCCGGCAAAGAAGTGGTAGAGGGAAACTGACGGCAAGGGGGTCCAGCCCGGGGCGGGACTGGTGAAAGAGAACCAGACCAATAAGAAACTTGCTATGCCAATTAAAACTGTGATGGGGCGCAGCCTGACCCATTTCCCGTCCTGGAACAGGATTACGCGGAGAGAAGCCAGGAGCAGCCCCAGGAGAAAAGCCAAAAGAAGATCTTTGCAGTTTTCCAGGAGGTAGCCGATAATTTTCACTCCGATCAGGACAGATACTGCCCCGCCGCAGAGATGGGGCAGGTAAGGCCGCAGGCGGACAGCCGAGATATCTTCTATGAGCTGCTTGTAGAAGCCGAGCAGGAGGATTACCGTTCCGGCGCTTATCCCGGGCAGAATAAAGGCAGCGCCGATAGCCATTCCTTTAACGAAATTAATTAGCAAAGGTTCCGGGCCCTCTTTCCAGACTGTATATATTTTATTCAAAGTTATTAAATTCGCCCTGTTGACCGCGTTTCCTTTTTTTATAAATATTAAGACGAGGCATTCCGGCGCGGCCGGCACGGGAAGTGATAATAATAGCTGAGGCGCGAAAAAATCTATGCCGGAGGGGGATATATTGCCCAATATTACTGCCGCAGATGAACAGCCAGTTGTCATGGTGGAGCTTGAGCGTGAAGTGCAGCTTATCGGTGTGGTTTCGGACACCCATGTGCCGCGGCGGGCGCGCTGCCTTACTCCGGGGCTGCTGAGAGGACTGGAAGGGGTGGACCTGATCCTGCATGCCGGTGACCTGGTTGATGAGAGTGTGCTTTTTGAACTGCAGGCGCTGGCTCCCGTAGAAGCCGTGGCCGGGAACATGGATCCGCCGCGCCTGCATGAGCGGTTAAAGCGTAGAAAGCTGCTTCATGCGGGCGGCCTTACGATCGGATTGATCCACGGCGACGGGCTGCGCCGGTCGACCCGGCAGCGAGCTGAAGAGGCCTTCAGGGAATTCCGGCCGCAGGTAATTGTTTTTGGACATAGTCACCAGCCGCTATGCGAATACTCGGGAAATACACTGATGTTTAATCCCGGCTCCTGCGTGGACCCGCGCTGGTCGGGTCGGCCTTCATATGGTATACTGCAGGTTAAACGCGGCGGCGCCGTGAGGGGGGAGCTCCTTTACTTGTAGAAATTTCCTTTCAATTCATTAGGCGCGAGGATGCGCTGTCCAAGCCTGTATCGCTTACCAAAAAAAATCATTAGAAGAGTTTTTTAATTGAAGGGAGTGGAGAAAAGCATGGAGGAGACAATGAAGAAAAAGCTTGCCGAACGGATCCTGGAGGTGGCTCCGGAAAAGAGGCTTTCATGCAAGAAGGCTTTTGCCCTGGCGGCGGAGTTTGATTGCCTGCCAATCGAAGTGGGAAAGCTTTGCGACGAGTTGGAGGTAAAGATTTACGGCTGCCAGTTGGGATGCTTCTAGATAAGCAGCCTTTTCTTGACTAAGGCTCCCTTTTTAAAGGGAGCTTTATTATACTGTTCTTTTTCAAAGGTGCGGAGAATAAAAAAATTTACCGGCATTTTGGCTCTAGAACCGGTTAAATGCCCCGCTGTATAATGGTATTTTAAATGGCTCATACTATAAATTAGCAAATGGCGAATGAAAATAGGAGAGATGTGGCGGAATAGAGAGATCTTATAAGATATATTACAGTAATCGTTATTAACGCCACTAAAAGTTGATAAAACCGGATTAGATCAGGATTGCATCCGATGCTGATTCTGATATATTTTTTGTAGGCCTTGTTAGCACTCATCGCCAATGAGTGCTGCTAATATTTAATTTAATTAAATATCAAAGGAGGCAGAAGGCATGAATCTCAAACCCTTAAGCGATCGCCTTGTGGTCAAAGTTCTGGAAGCTGAAGAGAAGACCGCCAGCGGAATCGTTTTACCGGACAAGGCAAAGGAGAAGCCACAGGAAGGAGAAGTAATGGCTGTAGGTCCGGGCAAGGTCCTTGAAAACGGAACCAGGCTGGAAATGGACGTTAAAGTTGGGGACAAGATTATTTTCTCGCGGTATGCCGGAACAGAAGTGAAAATAAAGGGCGAAGAGTACCTGATCCTAAGGCAGGACGATGTATTGGCCCTGATCCAGTAGGCTGCTCAGATGAGCAGCCATGTGTGATAAGCAAAGCAAAGGAGGTTAATCCATAATGGCAAAGCAGATTAAGCATAAGGAAGAAGCCCGCCGGGCGCTGGAGCGGGGTGTGAATATCCTGGCGAACACCGTTACCGTGACTCTGGGTCCGAAAGGGCGCAACGTGGTTCTGGATAAGAAATTTGGTTCGCCGCAGATTACCAATGACGGGGTGACCATTGCCCGCGACATTGAGCTTGAAGATCCTTTTGAAAACATGGGCGCACAGCTGGTCAGGGAAGTGGCCACCAAAACGCAGGATGTCGCCGGCGACGGCACCACTACCGCAACCCTGCTGGCCCAGGCGATCATCCGCGAGGGACTGAAAAACGTAGCCGCCGGCGCCAACCCCATGTTTATCAAGCGGGGCATTGACAAGGCAGTCAAAGTGGCGGTGGATGAACTTGAGAAGCTGAGCAAGCCGGTAGAAACCAAGGATGATATTACCCAGGTGGCTTCGATTTCCGCCGACGACGAGGAGATCGGCCGGCTGATTGCCGAAGCCATGGAAAAAGTGGGCAAGGACGGTGTAATCACCGTTGAAGAATCAAAAGGGCTGACCACCGACCTGAAAGTGGTCGAAGGGATGCAGTTTGACCGCGGCTACATCTCCTCCTACATGGTTACCGATACTGAAAAGATGGAAGCGGTTCTTGACGAGCCCTTTATTCTGCTCACCGACCGCAAGCTCAGCAATATTCATGACCTGCTTCCCCTGCTGGAGAAGATTGTCCAGAGAGGGAAGCAGCTGCTGCTCGTGGCTGAAGATGTGGAAGGTGAAGCGCTGGCTACCCTGGTGGTCAACAAGCTGCGCGGCACCTTTACCTGCGTGGCAGTGAAAGCGCCCGGCTTCGGAGACCGCCGCAAGGCTATGCTCGAAGATATTGCCGTGCTAACCGGCGGCCAGGTTATCTCTGAAGACGTGGGTATTGATTTCAAGAATGTGGATGTCAGCATGCTCGGCCGGGCCCGCCAGGTTCGCATCAGCAAGGAGGAGACCGTTATCGTTGACGGCGCCGGCAAGCCCGATGATATCAAGAAGCGGATCGGCCAAATTCGCGTTCAAATTGATGAAACCACTTCCGATTTCGACAGAGAGAAGTTGCAGGAACGGCTGGCGAAGCTCTCCGGCGGCGTAGCGGTGATCGAGGTCGGTGCTGCTACCGAAACTGAAATGAAAGAGAAAAAGCTGCGCATTGAGGACGCCCTCTCGGCAACCCGGGCCGCGGTTGAAGAGGGGATTGTCTCCGGCGGAGGGGTGGCTTACCTTAATGT
>JAAZHP010000120.1 GCA_012510625.1 Bacillota bacterium | reverse complement strand
CGCCCGCATGCCGGGCTTACACTCGAGCCTTGTATTTCGCAGGAACCTTCGTCCGGAGCCGTAGGGGCGGGGTTCCACCCCCGCCCGCCAACCTGCAGAACCAGATCAAATGGGACAAAAAGGTACGTCCCTAGTGTCCCACTTTTCTCATTTCTAACTTCTCACTTCTCAACTCTCAATAGGCGGTCTTATACACCCGCCCGTGGGGATTTCAAGGATGTAGGCTAAGGTGGACATCTTAAAAGGTGCGCTATTTCCTTTATTAATTGCCGGTTCGATGGCCAGTTTATCTCACACTCCTGCTTTTTCTGTTGATTTATTGGCTGCTATAGTTATAGTATTACTTAGCCTGGTTTTTATCGTTTCGCTGGTTCGTTTGTTCAAGAAAATTTTAGGTAAAAAAATGACGGGAGTGGCGGAACATCCCCCTGACACCCTTAGAGGAGGAAAGCTATGTGCGGCAGATTTGCCCTGGTTACGGAGAAGCGGGTTCTGGAGCTGCTTCTCGAAATCGAGTTCTATGAAGAAATTGATTCGCGCTACAATATTGCTCCTTCCGAGATGATCCTGGCGCTGCGCCGCAACCCCCGCAGCGGCCAGAAAGAGCTAATCCGGATGAGATGGGGGCTGCTGCCCGCATGGGCTGACGGCAAAGCCGGGGTAGGCGGATTCATCAATGCACGGGCTGAAACCGTGGCCGTTAAACCGTCCTTCCGCGGCGCTTTCCTGCACCGCCGGGCTCTCATTCCGGCAAGCGGATTTTACGAGTGGCGCAAAGAAGAGAAATCAAGACAGCCCTATTTTATTCACCTGCAGGGCGGGCGGCCTTTTGCTTTTGGCGGCATATATGAAACCGGCCGCCTGAAGGAGCAGCCGCCTGAAAGCTGTGCCATTATCACTACCGCCGCCAACAGCCTTATAGCGCCCATCCACCACCGCATGCCGCTGATTATCCCCGAAGAGCTCTACCGGCCCTGGCTTGACCCGCGCACCCCGTCCGAGCAGCTGCAAAATATGCTCCTGCCCTACCCGGCAGAGAAGATGAGCGCCTACCCCGTTTCCAGGCTGGTTAACAACCCCGCGTTCGACCATCCCGACTGCTTGAGAAAGGAATAATCACAAAACATGCTCAAATCTAACCTGTTTACCCTGCACTACCCGCCGCCGCAGATAATTGCAAAAAGAGAAGAGGTTCGCCGGGAACTGCTCCAGAAGTCGCCGCATCTGTCCGGCGGGCGTATCACCCGTATCTTCCAGTCAGACTTGAAACTCCTGTTTGATCTCTACGACCGCATCTTTTTCCATAATTATTTCCGCGATCATTTCACAGGCCGGCTTCTGTTATCGTTTTCGACACGGATGACCAAGAACGCCGGCATGACCGTTTATCCCCGCAACCTGAAAAACCTTTCCCCGAAGGAGGAGCGTTATGAGCTGCGGATAAGCGCTGTTATTTTCTTCAGTTACGATAAACTAGAGAGAGACAAAGTGGTCAATGGAGTTAAAACCAGGGACAGCCTGGAAGCCCTGCAGCTGGTCTTCGAACACGAGCTTTGCCACCTCATCGAGCTGCACTGTTTCAAAGAATCGAGCTGCCGGCAGGAGCGCTTTCAATCGCTTGCTTTAAATCTTTTCGGCCACACGGAGAGCTGTCACCAGCTGCCGTTGATACCTGAGATCGCCACGGCAAAATACGGCCTGTCTATCGGCGACCGGGTCAGTTTTCAAGTTGAAGGGAAAACATTTGACGGGATAATTTGCCGTATTACCAAGCGGGCCACGGTAATGGTTCCCGATGCGGGCGGGCTCTACCGGGACAGGGCCGGTAAGCGCTACAGTAAATACTATGTACCCCTGGCCCTGTTGAAAAAGAGATGACTGCTCTAAACAGGAAGATTAAGCAGTTCGACATATTAATTTATCGATGGTGAAATTAGATGGATCTGGAAACGGGTCTATTTTTTGATAAAATGCCGCAGGCATTGCCATTGTATAAATGTTTTGTCCTCGCAGATTGACTGGAGGGATGGACTAGCCTTCCGCTCCGCAAACGGGGCATTTACCGGTGGGGCGGTGGTAGCTGCCGTTGGACCAGATCCCGCAGTCGAACCTGTATCCCTGCCGTCCCAAAACAACTGGACAGCGGTTGTAAAGCAGGTGATGTCCTTCATAAGTCTGGCACCCGTCACTGGTGCGGCCGCAGCCGCTGCAAATGAACTTTGGCGAAATGGTGCCGTAGCTGTTTCGCCGGTAGCCGAGAAAGCTTACTTCCTCCCCGCAGACAAAACAGCCGGCCCCGTCAAGAGAGCTGAAGTCGACCAGTTTAAAGCTTGCCTGGGGAGCGTTAAACCGGTTAACTCCAGCCAGCTCTTCAGGATAAAAGGCCAGTTTGGGTATATGAAAGGGCAGCCGCGCTTCGATATTTTCGTAGAGCGCTGACGAGCTTTCAATGAGTTGCGGGGCCAGGAGTGAACCGTCGAGGTGTCCCTGTATGATACCATTCAGGGGAAAGGCGGTAAGCGCTATTAACAGGGCCCCGATAATCAAAGCGCCAATCCCGATTCCGGCGGCGCCGCCGCCGATCCGGTCAGCAATTTTTAACAAACGGAAGCGGGTCAGGCTTGCGGCCAGGGTTCCCAGGCAGGTCACAATAAGGCTGACGAAGAGGAAAATAAGGATCAGGCTGATCAGGTCAGCCCATTCCTGCGGCAGCACGCATTGCGAAGCCAGAAGATTGCCCCCGTAAGAGTAATAGCGGGCCGCTCCAATTAAGCCGGCAATGACGCCGGCAACGTTAAAAGCGCTGCGGAAGAGACCCGCCCTGACACCTGCGCAGCAAGAGAGAAAGATAAAAAAAAGGATTGCCAGATCGAGGGTATTCAAATTTATCATTTAAGCGCATTCCTCAAATTCTAAAAATAACTTAAATTGCTTCGACATACTATCTATTATGTGCAGTTGTTCTAAGGTAATACCGTTTACTTCACGGCCGCGGCGGGTCCTACGACTATGGACTAGATGCCTCTTACCGGTATGCACTTTTTCAAAGAAGGAGACCGCTCCATAAAAAAGAAGATAAAGTAACAGGCAGCATGGCTGATATCCGGGGGCGGTTGGCCGTACGGCAGCAGGCTTTAGGCTGCATAACTGTATAATATTATGTCAACAGCAAAGGAGGACAGCAACAATGGCTGATGAGAAAGCAGAAAAAAGGAGAATACTGGCGGCGCGTTATAAGAACAAGCTGGATCTGTTGACACCCGAAGAAGCTAGCCGGATTCATGAAGCTTCTCTCTACATCCTGGAACATACCGGGGTGTTGATGCCTCATCCACGGGCCAGGGAGCTGGAGGCGAAGGGAGCCAGAGTTGACCGGAACAGCGGCCTGGTCCGCTTTCCGCCGGATCTGGTTGAGAAAGCGCTGCGCGAAGCGCCGCAGAGCTTCACTCTCTGTGCCAGGGATCCAGGGCAAGATCTGCCGCTCAACGGGGAGTACGGCTATCTCACTCTGGACGGCAGCGGCCTTCAGGTGATCGACCTTTTCACAGGCCGGGCGAGGAAATCAACCAGAAAAGATCTGGCGGAGGCTACCCTGGTTGCCGATTACATGGAGCAGATAGCTTTTCTCTGGCCGGTGATCAGCGCCCAGGACTGTCCTTCCGGAATTCAACCTCTCTACGAGCTGGCTACTCAACTGGTTTATTCGTCAAAACATGTCCAGGCCATGACTGCCGTGAATGGAGATACGGCCCGGGGCTCTGTTGAAATTGCCGCCCTTGTGGCCGGCGGCCGCCGCAGGTTGAAGGAGCGGCCGATTATCTCAAATTTCCAGTGCAGCATCAGCCCGCTGGCATATGACGGCGCCGGCCTCGAAGCAGCCCTGGTTTTTGCCGAAGCGGGGATACCCGTTGGATTCCTGACCATGCAAATCGGCTGCTCCACAGCGCCGGCAACTCTGGCCGGGAACCTGGCCCAGGGCAACGCCGAGATCCTGGCGGGAATCACCTTTCTGCAATCAATTTATCCCGGAGCGCCAACTTTTTACGGATCCTGCGCCACAGTAATGGAGCTAAAATCGGGCGGAGTTGCCTGCGGCGGGCCGGAAGATTTCTTTTTGCAGGCAGCTTCTGCGCAGATGGCCCGCTATTACCGCCTCCCTTCCAACATCGGCACTTTTGCTACGGGTGCGAAAACTGCCGGCTGGCATGCCGGGGTGGAGAATGCCGCCTCCGGCGCCGCGAGTATTTTTGCCGGGGCTGATATGATGTGCGGCGCCGGGCTGCTGAACGGGGCGCGCATCTTTTCCTTCGAGCAGCTGCTCATGGACTGCGAGATTTTTGAAATTTTGCGTCTCACCGCTGCCGGTATGGAAATTAACGATGATACCCTTGCCCTGGAAACAATTGACCGGGTGGGCCCGGCGAATCATTTCATGACCGAGGAGCATACCATTGCGCACCTGAGGGAAATATGGCAGCCAAACGTCATCGACCGCACTCCTTACGAGAAGTGGGCCGCCTCAGGCCGTAAAGATGAGTTGCAGACTGCCCGCGAAAAAGCGGTCCGGATCCTGGAAAACCACCGTCCTGAACCGTTGCCTGATGGGGTGGCAGAAGAGATGGAGGTGTTTATCAGATCCTTCAAACAGAAATAAACTGGTTCAAGCGCTGCAGCTGCCGCAACTTCACTCAAAATCAAACCCATGCAGCCTTATCCGGTGTGCTGAGCCGCTCCAGGGCGCTGTACTAGCCGGGACAGCTATCTGCTTTTACGCAGGAAATTCTTATAGACAATGTGGACATGAGCTGATATACTATTTGGCTAAAGGGGTTGCCTGGGGCCGGCCATTTCCCGGGTTTTTGCGGATGATTCTATCCCCACGATCTGGCGCCCGATGCGGGCTGATAAAAAATAGTAGTTTTGCAGGAATGTTTGAGATTTGCTCGAATTAAATAGAGTGTAAGTTATTCCATTTATTATTTAGTTTGGTCTTTTGCATTAAGTAGGATGAAAGGAGGTGGATAGCCAAATAGGCACTATCTGGACAGAGTCTGGTAGTGTGGTTAGGTGATAAATAATACTGAAAGGGAGGAACAGTAGTGGAATTCGGCTTTTTATCCATTTTACCGGCAATCGTAGCCATCACACTGGCCATTGCCACCCGCGAGGTTATCGGTTCGCTCTTCATTGCCATCTGGCTGGGCGCCACTTTCCTGAATAATTATAATCCCGGCACCGGTCTCCTCCAATCCGTAGAAAACTTCGCACTGTGTCAATACTTAGCGGGTATATTTCCTCGTTCCAGACAAATTAATTTAAAACCACCTTTGACTATTGCTTGGGATCAGCCTGGAACTACATAATTACTTCCATTTGATCATAGATAGCCT
>JAAZHP010000119.1 GCA_012510625.1 Bacillota bacterium | reverse complement strand
GCAGGCCCAGGTAGGCGCGCTGCGACTCGGTGAGGCTGTCGATGGCGATACCCATGGCCGAAAGCTTCAGCCTTGCCACCTCGCGATCCAGCTCCGCCGGCAGGGGAAGCACGGCCTGAGGCAGCCCCTCGCTCCGGCGCAGGTAGTCCATCGCCAGGAACTGCAGGGCAAAGGAGAGATCCATGATCTCCGCCGGATGGCCGTCGCCGGCGGCAAGGTTGACCAGCCTTCCTTCGGCGAGCAGGTAAATCCTGCGCCCGTCGGGGAAGCGGTACTCTTCAATATTGGCCCGCGGGCTTCCGGCCGGTTCCGCCAACCGGTTTAAAGCCGCCTTGTCTATCTCCACGTCAAAATGACCGGCATTGGCCAGAATGGCGCCGTCCCTGAGGCGGGACAGATCTGCGGCGCCGATTACCTCGCGGCATCCTGTAGTGGTGACGAAAATGTCTCCCAGAGGGGCCGCCTCGCGCATGGGCATAACGCGGTAACCTTCCACCGCCGCCTCCAGGGCCCGCACCGGGTCAACTTCGGTGACGATTACCTGCGCTCCCAGCCCCCTTGCCCGCATGGCTACACCGCGGCCGCACCAGCCGAATCCGGCCACGACCACGGTTTTCCCTGCCACCAGCAGGTTGGTCGTGCGCATGATCCCGTCCCAGACCGATTGCCCGGTGCCGTAGCGGTTGTCAAACAGATACTTGCATAGGGCATCATTAACGGCTATTACCGGGAAGGCCAGCTCCCCCGAATCTGCCAGCGCCCGCAGCCGGGTTAGCCCCGTGGTGGTCTCCTCGGCCCCACCGCGCACCTGCGGCAGCAGGCCGGGCCGTTCGCGGTGAAGCATGGTGATGAGATCTCCCCCGTCATCAATAACCAGGTTGGGTTCGCTCTCAATGGTGCGGCGGATATGGTCCTCATATTCTTCTTCCGTGGCGCCGTGCCAGGCAAAGACGGCTATTCCTTCCTTGACCAGGGCGGCGGCCACATCGTCCTGGGTTGAAAGGGGATTGCTGCCGGTAACGGTTACCTGCGCGCCGCAGCGGTGGAAGACAGTGGCCAGGTAAGCCGTTTTTGCCTCCAGGTGGATGCAGAGGGCCATTTTCAGGCCGGCAAAAGGGAGCCTGGGAATATATTTTTCAGCCAGGCTGCTTAACACCGGCATATGTCTGCTGGCCCAGGATATCTTTTTTTGCCCCTCGGGGGCCCGCTCGGGGCTGCGGATCATGCTCATACTATTACACTCTCCGTATGCTTCATATTTATTTCAACAATTTCTTGCTGCAATACAAAAAACCTGCAAGCATTTCTTAAAAAAGAGGATATGACGGTCGCATGGTGATAAATCGTGAAAGATGAAACAGAAACATGCCGCCATCGCGGCAGATTATAGGCGGCAATCGACAGGGTGAACGGGACCCAGGGGGCCTTCAGGGGCGGCTACAACAATGTTCTGATTACCGATGAAGATGCTGCCAGAAAGGTTTTGTTGCGCCTGGACAGGATACCGGTGAAAACTGTTAATTAGCAATTCTGCTCGCTGTTGGAAAATGCACAGGCAAAGAGGATTTTTCAGGATAAACAGAGAAGTTTCATTATAAGCAAAAGCCCGGCTTGATGAAATTATGTACAGACTTCAGTCATTTTTCTTGGACTCAATACTTGACTAGAAGCCGGTTTTAGAACGTAAATAATTAATCTGGAGGTGGTTCCGGTTATAACGCCTGACAAGCAGCGCATCTTGTAGTTTTGAGTATAAGTTTAGACCACATTAAGGGGGTTTTACTGTGAAAAAATGGCTCGCGTTATTTCTTGTTCTGGTGCTCGTCCTTGTGGTTGCAGGATGTGCTCCTAATACTGAGCCTGGGACCGAACCCGATGAAGATAAACTGGTTTACATGGTCACCGACATGGGCGGGGTTGATGACGCTTCGTTCAACGAGTCGGCCTGGAAAGGCCTGGAGCGTTTCAAAGACGAGATCGAAGGATGGACTGCTGATTATATCGAATCCAAAAGCGACGAAGACTACAACCCCAACCTGCGCACAGCGGTGGAGTCCGGCGCAGAACTGATCTGGGCCATCGGCTACATGATGGCGGATCACCTCGACGCGGTGGCCGCGGATAATCCCGAGAAAAATTTCGCGATTATCGACTGGGGACAGGAGAATTTACGCGACAACGTGGCCTACGTCCTTTTCAAGGAGAATGAAGGCTCCTTCCTGGTGGGAATGATTGCCGGGCTGACCACCGAAAGCAATGTCATCGGCTTTATCGGGGGGATGGAAGGCGACCTGATCAGGCGCTTCGAGGTGGGCTTCCGCGCCGGCGTCCACTATGTCAACCCCGACGCCGAGGTGCTGGTCCAGTATGCCCAGTCGTGGGTCGATACAGAGAAGGGCGCCCAGATCGCCAACACCATGAT
>JAAZHP010000010.1 GCA_012510625.1 Bacillota bacterium | reverse complement strand
TGGGGCGCCCGTTTAAGTTGACTTCGCGGGGTTGAAGTGATATTATTTTACATGCAGTTAAACTATGCGCCCGTGGTGAAAGGGATATCACGCAGGCCTCCGGAGCCTGAAGTCGGGGTTCGAATCCCTGCGGGCGCACCAGGCAACCCTACAAGAAGGGTTGCTTTTTTTATCCTTTATGCATGTTGCTATTGCCATGCCGGGAAAAAGGGAATATGATCATGGTAGCGGTATGACATGAGAAGGGAGGTGGCATTGTGGAAGCCGAAGATTTTCCTGATCCCAGTCGCAATCAAATAACCGGATATCTTTATAGAGCAACGATGCTGCCACAAAGCCATGCCAAGGAGGTCTCTTCTCATGTCCATTCTCGATGTCTCTCTTCTGGATCAGGTCCGCAGCCTGCTGCAAGAGCGGGTAGCCCCGGCTGCGCTCCGGGAGCTGACCGGCGATCTGCAGCCCTATGATCTGTCAGTCCTGTTAAACAACCTGGCTGCCGATGAACAGCTTCTTCTTCTGGCCGCGCTGCCCCCGGGAACAGCTGCAGAGACCCTGGAATATTTTGAACCGGTGGAGCAGTACCGTTTTCTCGATCACCTGGAGCATGAAATTACCGCTGATATATTGAACCTGATGCCGAGCGACGCGGTGGTGGAGCTCTTCGCGGCGCTGCACCCCCGCCAGACAGAGCAGCTTTTTGAGCTGCTGCAAGAGCCATTTCGCGAGCAGATTCGCAACCAGATGTCCTATCCCGAAAACAGCGCCGGCAGCCTGGCATCTGTGGATTATATTGCCGCCCGCCGCTGGTGGACCGTAGAGCAAACCCTCTCGCACATGCGCAAGGTGCAAGTCACGGCCGAGCTTTACAATTATATCTATATCCTCGGCCCCCTGGGTGAACTGGTTGGAGTTCTCTCCCTGCGGCAGCTGATCCTGGCCGAACCTTCCACGCGGCTGGAGGAGATTATGGTCCAAAAATTGATTACCGTGCCGGCTGAGCTCGACCAGGAGCAGGCGGCTCAACTTGTAGCCAACTACGACCTGATTGCCCTGCCGGTGATCAGCAGCAGCGGTAAAATGGCAGGCATACTCACGGTGGACGACATCATCGATGTAATCGAAGAAGAAGCCACCGAGGATATTCACCTGCTCGGCGGAAGCGAACCGGTGGATACCCCCTACTTTAAGACAGGCCTGGGTACCTTCTTCCGCAAAAGGATTGTCTGGCTGCTGCTGCTTTTTATCGCCCAGGCTTTTACGGGGAACATTCTCCGCCATTACGAAGACCTGCTCACCCAGGTCGTAGCCCTCTCTTTTTTCATCCCCCTGCTTATCGGCACCGCCGGAAACGCCGGCACCCAGACTTCGACCATGGTAATCCGGGCGATGTCGGTGGGGGAGATTCGCGCCGGCGATTTCCTAAAGGTTATCTGGCGGGAGCTGCGGCTCGGGCTGGCCCTGGCCCTGCCCATGGCCGGGATAACTTTCCTGCGCGCCTTGCTGCTGGGCAGCTCTTCCCATTTAGGTCTCACCGTTGCCGCCACGATCCTGGTAATCATTACGGTAAGCTCCACTCTCGGCGCAATCATGCCCATCATCGGCAAAAAGTTGAGCCTGGATCCGGCTGTCTTCTCATCACCAATGATCACCACCCTGGTCGACACCTTGGGACTGATCATTTACTTCCACTTTGCCAGTATGCTGATGGGGTTGTAAATTCCGAAGCAAAATTGGATAAAGGCAGGCCGCGGGGAGGATTTTTACTCAACCTTTCCCTGCTGCCTGCTGTTACAACCTTTGAACGGCTAAAAGATGTTCCTTAGCGACGGCACTTCCATATTCTTAATTCTTTTGGCCGTGCGTATGGCCACGGCCACTTCCACCAGAAGATCTTCGCGGTTGCGCAGTTCAATGAGCTTGACCACCCTGGTCAGCGATTGATCAAGATGATCTACATGGCGGTGATCCATGATCGGAGCCCAGGAAGCATCCGTCCGGGCCCATATTTTTTGAAGCTCTCCTGATTCCCGGTCCGCCGCAGCCCAATCGTCCTCTTCCACGGCCCGGTGAATCCGGTGCAAGCTCTCCTGCAGTTGATTGTACATAGCGGTAGAATAAATAAAAATAATAACTGAACCGGCCAGGACGACCAGGAATATGATCGCTGTGATCCATACTGTTCTCACCGCTTTTTTTGAACCTCCTTTTCCTGCACGTAAAGCTGCCCTTCCGTATCCAGGCTGGCGAAAAGCACATCTTTGGCACTTTTTATACCCCGCTTCTTCAGCTCATTTTGCAGCCAGAGCAGATCCAGCTTTACTTTGGCCAGGTTTTCATGGTTCACATTGCCGTCAACAATCAAGGGATGAGGCAAGCCCTCGTATCCGGTCTCGATCTGCAGATCACGCGGCTGCAGCGGCCGGCACTGCGACTTGGGGATGATACTGAGATCACCGTTTGTTTCAAAGATGGCAAACTCCACGTCGGCAATATTATGATATCCGCAAAGGCGCAGCTGCTCGATCAAGTCGTTAATGTTCAGGTGCATTTCGCGCAGCTCCGATTCGACAATTTTGCCGTTCTTGATGATGATGCTCGGCCGCCCGCAGACCACCGTGCGCACCTTCTCGCTTCTCTGGGCGGCATAGGAGGTCAGCACCTGAAACACCATGAGCAGGATAATTGGAATTATGCTGTTTAGGAGGGGAATGGCGATGTCTTCCATGGGGATGGCCGCCAGCGCCGAGATCATGATTAAAACGGCCAGTTCGTAGGGCTGCAGCTCGCCGATCTGCCGCTTCCCCATAATTCGCATCGAGGTTATCACCAGCGCAAACAAGATCAG
>JAAZHP010000118.1 GCA_012510625.1 Bacillota bacterium | reverse complement strand
TTTGTAGGGGCGGCCCACGGGCCGCCCAAGCCCATGCCGGTTAAGCAGCGCAAATACCGCGTTTCCGGCAAAAGACCCCTACCGGGCTAACGCCCGTGCCTTGCCCTACATTTAATTAATAAGGGCGTCCTATCTTAAGCATCAAAAACACCTGGACAACGGTAAAGGCGGCAAAAACTCCCCAGGCTAAGTAGTCGCTTTTGCCCATCTGCAGCACTTTCATTTTGGTTCTCCCTGCTCCCCCTGTATAGCAGCGCGATTCCATGGCCGTGATCAGCTCATCGGCGCGTTTAAAGGCATTTATAAATAAGGGCAGCAGCACGGGGAAGAGTTTAAACGTACGCCGGATAAAATTCCCCCGCCTAAAATCGACCCCGCGCGCCGTTTGCGCCTTGATAATCTTTTCGGCCTCTTCGGCCAGCGTGGGTACAAAGCGAAGCGCGATGACCATGGTGAGGGCCAGCTCCTGCGCGGGCACCCCTATTTTTTGCAGCGGCCTCAGCAGGGCTTCGGCACCGTCGGTCAGCTCCACCGTGGAGGTGGTCAATGTAAGTATGGTCGTTACCAGGAAGAGGAGCAGTACGCGGATGGACATCAATGTGCCTATATGCAGCCCCGCATCGGTGGCGCTGAAGATCCAGTAGGAGAAGATCACCTTTGAGCCCGGCGGCTTTTGAAAGAGGAGCTGGAACACCCACATTATCGCCAGGATCGGCAGCATGGGCCGCAGTCCTTTTAAGGCAAAACCGAGCGGTATTTTTGCCATCAGGATCAGGCCGAGGGTAAAAGCGGCAAAAGAGGCATATGCGGCATAGTTGTTGGTGAGTATGAGCAGTAGAATCAATCCCGATGCGCCGGCGATTTTGGTCCGCGGGTCGAGGCAGTGCAGGGCGGTTTTGCCGGGAAGATAGACTCCGAGGGTCAGGTTCCTGGTCAATTCCAATTTTCCTTCACCCCCGGTCTACTCAAAACTTTGACTATTTCAGAAAGCGCTTCATTGACATTCAATACCCCGGCCGGCACGGCAAAACCCTTTTCCCGAAGCTGCTGCATGATCTCGATCACCTGGGGCGGCTCCAGGCCAATTTGCTTCAGGCGGCTGACCCTGGCGAGCACCTCCCGCGCCGGCCCATCGTCGATGATCCGGCCCCGGTCCAGGACCACGATTCGCTCCACCAGCCGGGCCACGTCATCCATGCTGTGAGAGATGAAAATCACGGTCATCTCTCGTTCCCGGTGCAGCCTTTCCACCACATCCAGTATCTCTTTGCGGCCGCGCGGATCGAGTCCCGCCGTGATCCCGTCGAGGATGAGAACCCTGGGGCGGCAGGCCAGGACTCCCGCGATGGCCGCCCTTCTCTTTTGCCCACCGCTTAAAGCAAAGATATCCCGCTGGTAAAAAGTCTCTTCATCGAGCCCCACCAGGAGCATTGCTTCCCGGACCCTTTCACGGACCTCTTCCGGGGTGCACCTCTGGCGGGTTGGGCCGAAAGCGATATCCTCGCCCACAGTGGTTTTAAAAAGCTGGTGTTCGGGGTTTTGAAAGACATAGCCTACCTCAAACCTGATCTGCACCAGGTCTGTTTTCCGGTCGGCGGTATCCCGTCCGTCGATGAGCACCCGGCCGCTCCTGGGGATGAAAAGCGCATTCAGGTACTGGCCCAGCGTTGTTTTACCCGCTTGAGAAGGGCCGATGAGACCAATAAATTCCCCGTCATCAATTTTTAAATTGATGTCAAAAAGGACCTGCCGGGCAAAAGGGGTCCCCTCTTTGTAAGTATGGTTTAAATGTTCTATTTCAATTGGCATAGGCTGTTTACAAGCTCCTCCACGCGCAATATGCCCGGAGCTACCGGAAAGCCCCTCTGCCTCAATTCAACGGCCAGCCGGGCCGCTACCGGGATGTCGAGGCCTGCTTTTTCCAGCAGCTCTACCCTGCTGAATATATCCTCGGGGAGGCCGTCCACCTTGACCTCCCCTTGTTCCATAACTACTACCCGGTCAAAATTAACCGCTTCGCTCATTAAATGGGTGATGAAAACGATGGCGATCCCCTCGTCGCGGTTCAGCTTTTTCAAGCTCTCGAGAACCTGCTTCCGGCTGCATGGATCCAGCTGAGCGGTCGGTTCGTCTAGGACGATGCAATCCGGCTTCATCGCCAGCGCCCCGGCAATAGCCACGAGCTGTTTTTGCCCTTCCGAGAGATGGCAGATCGGTTCGCGGCGGTATTTGAACATATTCAGGGCCGCCAGGGCATGGTTGACCCGTTTCCTGATCTCCGGCGGGGGGATCCCCAGGTTTTCCGGTCCGAAAGCCACATCCTCTTCCACGATGGAGCTGACCAGCTGGTTGTCCGGGTTCTGAAAAACCATTCCCACCCGCTTGCGGATTTCCAGCAGTTGCTTCCGGTCACCGGTAGAGGTGGAGAGACCGGCAACAAGAACTTCGCCTGAGGTGGGGGTTAACAGCCCATTGAAATGCCTGGCCAGGGTAGATTTGCCCGATCCGTTCCGGCCGATTATAGACAGGAATTCGCCTTTCCCAATTTGCAGGGTAATTTCCCGCAACGCCTCTACCGGCTTTCCGGAGGCAGATTGGTAGCTAAAAAAAACATTATTAAACTCAACCAGCAGATTCAATTTAAATAACGGCTCCAATTAAATTTCTACCGGCTGTTCCCGGCCGGGTCTTCAAATCCCCTGATTCTTTTAATGCCGCCGACCAGGAGAATGGTCAACACCGTGGCTACGATCATTTCGGGGATGCCGTGGGCCAGGCCGGAAGCAATTGCGACTTCAAGAGGAATGTAGTCTCTAATAACCGCCATTCCCAGGACCAGGACTGTGTTGGTGGCGGTGCCGACGATGCCGGCTAAAGCGTAGCCTAAAAATGAATTGATCCTTTTTGTCGATGCGTAGGCCAGGTAGGCGGTGATGCCGATAAACAATCTCGGTAATATCGCTACGAGGGGATCACTGAACATGGGCAGGGTAGCTCTTAAAAAACTAATAAGACCAAAAATTAATCCGATTAGCAGGCCGACGAGCGGTCCCTCGAGGACCCCTCCCAGAATAGCTGGAACGTGTAAAATGGTGGCATGGCCTAAGGGTGTAGGTACCGCAATCAAGCCCAGCGGGGTTACTCCTAACAAGATGGCAATGGCCCCCAGTATTCCGGAGACGACAATCTTGCGGGTGGTTAGCTTCACCAACATTTCCCCCTCTGTAATCAAATGTTGAGAAAAGATAAGAGAAAAGATAACAGAAATGTATTCGACACAGGCAGACTGATTCCTTCATCATCAGAAATATCTGTATATAAATTCATAGGCCACTAGTTGAAATCGTCTCTAAAATATTATGGCCGGATTTAGGTGCATTTGACAAGGGGATCAGCTGCAACTGCTCTTGAATATTATATTATTTTAGGCTGCTATATTGCCATTTTAAATTGCCATTTCTCTTCATTGGAATAATACTGCGGCGGCAATAATGGAAGTATGCGGAATATATCGAAAAAAGGATTTCTGCCAATTAGAAGTGAATAAAGCAGGTACCAAAAACGGAGGGAGGTGAATAAGGTTGCCTGCAGAGATCCGGATCAAGCCGGTGGCAACCAGAAGAGACCGCAACATTTTTGTCAGGCTGCCATGGCAAATATACAGCAACGATCCGAACTGGGTTCCGCCGCTGCTAATGGACATGCATAATACGCTCAACCCGAAGAAAAATGCGCTGCTGCGCTTGGGGCCCTATTGTTTCATGCTGGCCTTTAAAGGAGATAAGCCTGTAGGCCGTATAGGGGTAGGCCTGGATGAAAGATTGAACAAAGCCAAGCAGAGAAAATCAGGCTACATGACGCTGTTTGAATCTGTGGAAGATTACCCCACTGCCCGGGCGCTGTTTGACGCCGGACTTGCCTGGCTGCGGGAAAAGGAGGCGGAAGAGGTCACCGGGCCCCAATCTCCCAGCAACGGGGATGACTACCGCGGACTGCTGATCAAGGGCTTTGATTCACCGCCGGTTTTACTTAACTCGTACAATCCCCGCTATTACCCGCAGTTTTTCGAGCAATACGGCTTCGAGAAGGATTTTGATCGCTACGCTTACTATTACGATTTAACCAATGGGCTTCCGGAACGACTGCAAAAAGGCGTGGAAGCGGTGCGCCGCCGCTACAATTTTCGGGTGCGTCCCATCAATTTAAGAGCGCTCAGGCGGGAGATGCTGATCATCAAAGATATAGTCGAGCGTTCCATGCCCGACTGGCCGGATATGATCCCCCCGAGCATGGAAGAGATTGAAGCCGAAGCCATGAAATTGAAACAACTGGCCCAGCCCGAACTGGTCTTATTTATTGAAAGCAGTGAAGGCGAACCCATTGGTTTGTCCATTGCCCTGCCCGACTACAACCAGGTCCTGGCTCATCTGAACGGGCGGTTATTTCCCTTTGGAATTATTAAATTCTTCTGGTATAAACGCAGAATCAAGGGGACCAGGCTTTTCGTCCTCTTTGTGACCCCGGAATGGCGCAAGCGAGGCGTTTCCGCCGCGCTTTACTATTACACCATGCTCCATGCTTACCGCCTGGGGTATACGTTTGGCGAAGGTTCGACAATCCACGAATTTAATAAGGCGATGAACCTCGATGCCAGGAAAGCCGGGGGAGAACTCTACAAGATCTACCGCGTTTACAAAAAGAAACTGTAGCCATTGCATCTTCTTGCTTCTGTTTTCCTGAACGGGCGGGCTTCCACGCCCGCCCGTTCAGGCCATCCTGCATTCTTTTTTGTCATCTGAGCGCTCTTTTTTGTCATCCTGAGCGCAGCGAAGGATCTCCAAACCGGGATGTCTCCATATGACAACAGGGGGCTGCCCTTTTGGACAGCCCCACTAATTTTTATGTCTATCAGCGGCTGGCGCCGCCTCCTCCGGATGAACCCCCGCCGAAGCCTCCGCCGCCAAATCCGCCGCCCCCGCCAAAGCCTCCACCAAAGCCGCCTCCGAAACCTCCAAAGCCGCCAGTAGGGAATCCTCTCCCGGAAGAAGGGCCTCCACGCCCGAAAAGCTTGAAGATGAGCGGGAGAATAAAAAAGAGCAACAGGAACAGGACAAAGAAGATTAGCTCTCCTTTGTCAAACCCATCCGGCGATGAATGCAGTTGCCGGTACTCCTCCAGCGGGGCCAGGACTTCTTCAAGGCTGACGCCGTATTCTTCGGCCACCTCGGCTGCCAGGGCCAGGTAGCCCATCTTGATGCCGGCGGCATAATTCTCTTCTTCCCACTCAGGAAGAACGTAATAGTCAAGAATATAGCCCGCTTTTCCGTCGGGGATGGCGCCTTCCAGGCCGTATCCTACCTCAATGCGCACTTTACCGCTTTGCCCGGCCAGCAGCCTTTCCCGGTCTACCAGAAGGAGCACGCCGTTGTTTTTGTCTTTTTTCCCCAACCCCCAGCTGCGAAAAAGGGTTAGGGCATATTCCTCGATGGGGGCTCCTTCCATGCTTTCCACCGTAACCAGGACCAGTTCCGCTCCCGTTTTTTCCTCAAGCGCCCGGCCTGCAGCGGAGAGCTCCGTGAAGGTTTCCGCGTCAAGAAGATTGGCGTAGTCGTTTACATAAGCGGCCGGTGAAGGCGGAGGGGGCACCTGTGTCGCCGCATCAACAGGGGCCGCGGCAAGCCAGAAGATGGCGGCGGCCACGATAAAAACTGTTGTGCAGCTAAGCCTGAGTATCTGTTTCACATTGTTCTCTCCTAAAGGAATAATTCACTGCAGTTAAGGACTGGCGAATTGCTCTTTTTCTAGAGACGGTTTGCCGGTAAACAAAGCAAAAGTGTATGACAAAACGGAGTTTCATTTAATTGTTGAAATCAACTTCCGGCGCCTTGCCGGCGCCTTCATCCGCTTCAAAGTAGTCCCTGCTGCTGAAACCAAACAACCGGGCTACGATCACCGTGGGGAAGCGGCGCACGGCTGCATTTATCTCTCTTACAGAGTTATTGTAATCCATCCGCGCCGTGGCGATACGGTTTTCTGTTCCGGCCAGTTCGTCCTGCAGCTGGCGGAAATTGGCGTCTGCCTTCAGGTTGGGGTAGTTTTCGACAACTACCAGCAGGCGGGCCAGCGCGCTGCTTAACTCCGCTTCAGCGGCGGCGCTTTCGGTGACAGTTTGCGCGCCGGCAAGTTTTGCGCGGGCGGCGCTGACATCGGCAAGAACTTCTTTTTCGTGTGCAGCGTAGCCTTTTACCGTTTCCACCAGGTTGGGAATCAGGTCCAGGCGGCGCTGCAGCTGGTTCTCAACCTGGCTCCAGTTATTGTTCACCTGCTCATCCAGGCCCACGAGGCGGTTATAGCTGCCGATGAGAGGCAGGACCAGCAGTACCACTAGCAGTACTACGACCGCCAGGAAAATAGTCAGACCCTTTTTCATCTCATGTCCTCCCTGCTATAAGCTATGATTGTCATCCAATTAAGATTATATAATTATTGTAACTTACACCGGCGGTATCGTAAAGGGCAGCCCTTGCCGGAAAAGGACTCCTCTCCTGGCATCCTGAGGGCGAAGCCATCCCTGTCCATGGCATCCTGAGGGCGAAGCCCGAAGGATCTCTGCCTTGAGCGCTGCGAAGATGACCCTTTCCCATATTAATTCATGAAAAACCGTTTGCCATACTTAAGCGCTGCTGCTAAAATTGGTTAATAAGTCCTGCAGGAGGTTAAATCAATGAAGATTGCCCCAAATATCACCTCCCTGATTGGCAAAACCCCGCTGGTCTACTTGAACCGGGTTGCTGAAGGCTGCACCGCCAGGGTGGCGGCGAAGCTGGAATTTTTTAATCCCGGCGGCAGCGTGAAGGACCGCATCGGCCTGAGCATGATCGAAGCCGCCGAAAGGGAAGGGTTAATTAAAGAGGATACCATAATCGTCGAGCCGACCAGCGGCAACACAGGGATTGCCCTGGCCATGGTCAGCGCGGCGAAAGGTTACCGCTGTGTCCTGGTGATGCCGGAAACAATGAGCGCGGAACGGCGCGCTCTGCTGAAAGCTCTCGGAGCCGAGCTGATCCTGACCCCTGGAGAGGAAGGCATGCCCGGCGCGATCCGGAAAGCCGAGGAGATGGCCGCCGCCGACAAGCGCTGCTGGATTCCCCAGCAATTTGCCAACCCGGCCAACCCGGCGGCGCATGAGGCCTCTACCGCCTTGGAGATCTGGGAGGATACGGACGGCGCGGTGGATATTTTTGTCGCCGGGGTGGGCAGCGGCGGCACCATTACCGGGGTGGCCCGGATTCTCAAGCAGAAGAAGCCTTCCGTGCAGATCGTTGCCGTGGAGCCGGCCTCCTCCGCGGTGCTCTCTGGTGGGGGGCCCGGGACGCACCAAATCCAGGGCATCGGCGCCGGCTTCATCCCGCCGGTGCTGCAGCGAGAACTCATTGACGAAGTGATTCCCGTTAGCGATGCGGCGGCCTTCGAGATGGCGCGCCGCCTGGCTGAGGAAGAAGGCATTCTGGCGGGCATCTCCGCCGGCGCCGCCTGCCGGGCTGCCCTGCAGCTGGCCCGCCGTCCTGAGCACAGAGACAAGCTAATCGTTGTCCTTTTCCCCGATCTTGCCGATCGCTACCTTTCCACCGCTCTTTTTAATTCTTAGGCTTTTTCCCGCAAACACAATCGTCCAGGTTGAGGGCATCGCTTTTGCCCCCAACCTTTTATTCTCATGTCCTGGTTTGAGATCCTTCGCTGCACTAGGATGACATGATACCATTGACGTGATATGATCGTGAAAAGTAAAAAGATTTAAACATCATTATATTCCTGTTTAAAGAGAATTGTTTTCAGGTTCACTTAAACCATCTATTATTGGGGGAGAGGTGGCCGTGTTTTGAATTTCGAGCTCCGCCCCCTGGCGGCAATAAGCTTGTTTTATATCGCCGGCATCGCCCTGGGGCGGCTCTGGCTGGAGGCGCCCCTTTGGGCAATTATACTGCCGGGGTTCATGCTGGCTGTCATGGTCTGGGCTCTCTGGAAGAGGCG
>JAAZHP010000117.1 GCA_012510625.1 Bacillota bacterium | reverse complement strand
CGTTTCGGGGCGATGATGCGGATTGAGCAGGTCAACGACGGCCCCGTCACCATTCTCCTGGACAGCCGCAAAAGCTTCTAGTTAGTTAACTCGGTGCCTGGCACCGAGTTAACTAATTCTGCTGGGGATAATAAGTTTAGCAGGATCAGTCTTGCAAAGGGGTGAGCATGCATGGCCGGCCCGCTGAGCCGATGGATAAACAAGGTTCTTGCCAGGCGCCGCCGCCGTGAAGAGCTGTCCGACTTCCTGGCCGAGTATTTTTCAGGCGAGATCAGCGAGGATGAAGAGCTGGCCCGGGGAGAAGGGTTGACTCCCGCAGAGATGAGCCGGCTGCGGCGCAAGTATGAAGAGTAAAGGAACAAGATGGCAAAGGGTGTAAATAAATTGACAGCCGGGCGGTTCCTGGTTTAGAATGAGGATAATTTTTCGGGAAGGAGAAAGGGAATTGCAGTATCGGGCTCCCCGGGGGACCAGGGATATATTTGCTGAAGAAGTCGGTAAATGGCAGTATCTGGAGGAAACTTTTCGCAAGTATTGCTCCCTTTACGGTTATACGGAAATTCGCACGCCGCTCTTTGAACAAACGGAGCTCTTCACCCGCAGCGTGGGCGAAGACAGCGATATCGTCTCCAAGGAGATGTATACATTTAAGGACCGCAGCGGGCGCAGTTTGACCCTGCGGCCCGAAGGGACGGCGCCGGTGGCGCGGGCCTACATGGAACATAACCTGAAAGAGAGGCCGCAGCCGGTCAAGCTTTATTATATCGGTCCCATGTTCCGCTACGACCGGCCGCAGGCGGGGCGCTACCGCCAGTTTCACCAGGTGGGTCTGGAGCTTTTCGGCGCCTCCGGGCCGGCTGCCGATGCCGAAATAATAACCCTTTCTTTGAATTTTTTGCGGGCGCTCAATATTGGAGATTTTGACCTGGAGCTTAACAGCATCGGCTGCCCCGAGTGCCGCCCGGCATACCGCGAGGAGCTTATCGGCTACCTGCGGCCGCTGGAAGAAGGGCTCTGCCCGGACTGCCGCCGCAGGTTTGAAGGCAACCCGCTGCGCGCTCTCGACTGTAAAGAAGAGAGATGCCGGGAGCTGGTGCGGCAGGCGCCGCTAATGACGGACCGTCTCTGCCCCGGATGCGCGGCCCACTTCCGGCAGCTCCGCGAGATCCTGGAGCGGCTGCAGCTTTCCTACACGCTCAATCCCCGCCTTGTCCGCGGCCTGGATTATTACAGCCGGACCGCCTTTGAGTTTGTCCCCCATGGCGCCGCCGCGCAGGGCTCCCTGGGCGGCGGGGGGCGCTATGATTACCTGGTGGAATATTGCGGCGGCCCCCCGGTGCCCGGCGTGGGCGTTGCTTTCGGGGTAGAACGTCTCCTGGCTGCCGTAGAAGCCGCCGCCGCAGCGCCCTTTACGCCCGGAAGGCCGCCGCTTTATATTGCCGCAGCCGGGGAGGAGCTGGCCGCCGAAGCGCTCAGCCTCGCCGAAGAGCTGCGCCGGCACGGCGTGGCTGCCGAGACCGAGCTGATGGAGCGCAGCTTGAAGGGGCAGATGAAGTATGCCGGGCGCAAAGGTTTCCAAACCGTGCTCATAGTCGGCTCGCGCGAGCTGGCTGCAGGCAGCGTGACCATGCGCCGCATGGACACAGGGGAGCAGGAAGAGCTGGCCCGGGATAAGCTCCTGGAAAGGCTGCTGCCGGAAGAACCATGTGCCGGAGAAGCGGGGGCCGGACCTGGCGAATTCGCTTCCCGCTTGGCGCCGGGAGAAGATCCGCCCGGCTGCGGTGAGCTGCGGGCGGCCCATGCCGGCAGTGAGGTTGCCCTTTACGGGTGGATTCAGCGGCGCCGCGACCATGGCGGCCTCCTCTTTATCGATCTGCGCGACCGCACCGGCCTGGTCCAGCTTGTTTTCAACAGCGAGGGCGACCGCGAGCTTTTTGCCGCGGCCGAAAGCCTGCGCAGCGAATACGTCATCGCCGTCCGGGGTGAAGTGGTCCGGCGCGATCCCGATAACGTCAATCCGGCTCTTAAGACAGGGGAAATCGAGGTCCGGGTCAAGTCCCTCGAAATTCTCAACTGCTCCAAGACACCGCCTTTTTATATTGAAGACGGGCTCCAGGTGGACGAGAACCTGCGGCTGCGCTACCGCTACCTGGACCTGCGCCGCCCGGAAAATTACCGCCGCCTGGAGATGCGCCACCGCATGGTGAAGCTGATCCGGGACCACCTCGACAGCTGCGGCTTCCTGGAAATTGAGACCCCCATGCTCACCCGGAGCACTCCGGAAGGGGCGCGCGATTACCTGGTGCCCAGCCGGACCAGCCCCGGCTCCTTTTATGCGCTGCCTCAATCGCCGCAGCTCTTCAAGCAGCTGCTCATGGCCGCCGGGGTGGAGCGCTATTTCCAGATCGCCCGCTGCTTCAGGGATGAAGACCTGCGCGCGGACCGGCAGCCGGAGTTTACCCAAATTGATATTGAAATTTCCTTCCTTGGAAGGGAGCGCCTTTTTGCCATTATTGAAGGGATGATGGCCCGCCTCTTCGGCAATCTGCTGGGGCGCGAGCTTTCCCTCCCTTTCCCCAGGCTGACTTACCGCGAGGCCATGGACCGTTTCGGTTCGGACAAGCCGGACCTGCGCTTCGGGATGGAGCTGGTGGACTGCAGTGAGCCGGCCCGGGAGAGCGAATTCAAGATTTTCCGCGCCGCCCTGGAGAAGGGCGGGGTGGTGAAAGCCCTGCGGGTGCCGGGGAAGGGGGGAGCCAGCCGCAAGGAGATCGACGACCTGGTGAAGCTGGCCGTTGAATTTGGCGCCGGGGGGCTGGCCTGGATGATCCGGGAAGAAGAGGGCTGGCGCTCGCCCATAGCCAAGTTCTTCAGCCCGGCGCTGCTCGGCCGGATCGGGGAGCGGACGGAGGCGGCGCCCGGCGACCTGCTTCTTTTCGCCGCCGGAGACGCTGCGCTTTGCTCGGAAGTGCTGGGCAGGCTGCGGCTGCACCTGGCCCCGGAAGAGCTCTCTCCGGAGCCGCACTTCCTCTGGGTGGTTGACTTTCCTCTCTTTGAATACGACGCGGCGGAAAAGAGGCTCAGTTCGGCCCACCATCCCTTTACCGCGCCGCATGAAGAGGACCTCCATCTGCTGGAGAAAGATCCGCTGGCGGTGCGCTCGCAGGCTTACGACCTGGTCCTTAACGGGGTGGAGCTGGGCTCGGGGAGCAACCGCATTCACCGCCGCGAAATCCAGATGCAAATTTTCAAGATTCTCGGCCTTTCGGAGGCGGAGGCGATGGAGAAATTCTCCTTCCTGCTGGAGGCTTTTGAATATGGCGTGCCGCCCCACGGTGGGATTGCCCTGGGGCTTGACCGGCTGGCAGCCCTTTTTACGGGGGATGATTCTATCCGCCAGGTGATTGCTTTTCCGAAAACTGCTGCGGGAAGCTGTCTCCTCACCGGCGCGCCGGCTCCCGTGGAGCCGAAGCAGCTTCGCGAGCTGGGCATTGCCGTCAGATCCGCTTCAAAAGACGGCGGCCCAGGCCGCTAAAGGCGTTGATGAGGTCGTGCATCACCCCGGAGCCGCGGGAGATGAGCAGGCCGGTGAGCAGGTAGTCGGCATAGGGGCAGCGGATGAAGCCCTCACCGGCCGCCGCCAGCAGCCCCCGGCCGGTGAGGTAGCAGATTAAAACGCCGATTACGGCGGCGAGCCAGCGCGCCGGCAGCCGCTTCAAAAAAGGGAGACCCTGCCTGAGCGTCTCGGTGATGAATTCCACCGCCACCGCCAGGTAAAGCAGGGTTGTAAGAGCGTCCCACACGGCAGCAATTCTCCTTAAAATTAACAAGGTATTCCATATATCATATGACCCAGGCGAAGTTGTTGACAGCGTCAAATTGGGCCAAAACTATAGGTCTCCCTTTTTTAAAAGGGGGATTTAGGGGGATTTGGCAATATAAGGGCTTTAAGTCCCCCCCCCCGGCCCCTCTTTAGGAAAGGGGGAGTTCATGGCGTCTCGGACAAAAGGGACGTGGGACTAAGGGGACTTACCTGTTTGTTACATTTTGGCAGGCAACTGGAAGGAATGTTAAAGTTTAAATGAGATAGCCAATTCCCGTTTAGGAACAATTTTTCATGGCTCCTGCATCTTTTTTCCTGCTTCCTGCTTTCTGAAAGTCTTGCTTCTTGAATGCTGTTATGCTATGATCCTAGTGCGCAAAGGCCCTGCTGTGTTCGTGTTTACCGATAAAGTTTTGAGCTAACACATGATTCCAGGGAGCCTGGGCTTTAGCCGTGGCGTAGCAGCCTCCTGCGAGAGGACCTATAAAGCGGCTAAGAGGGCACCCACCTTTAGGGGGAACAGTTCAAAACCCAACGGTCCACGGCATGGCGGGGTTTTTTACTGGAGAAGGCGCAGCGATGCTGCTGCCGCCATTGCCCGCAGCGATTCTCTTCTGCATGAAGCGCCCTCCCGCGACAGGTTGCCCCAGTAAATCTGGGGTTGTCGTTTTGGGGCGGCCATGGCAGTTTTAAACATGGTTAAACCGGGAGATCGCTTGCGGAAAATGACGATTAGTGCAGATCGGGGGCCGCCGCCTGAGGGGGAATATTACAAAAAGCGGCAGGAAGCCCGAATGTTTTTTGTAAGTATATGTCAACACTGTCATATAGTAGTGAGGAGAGGAGGTATTTTTCCTCTTTTTTTTTATTTTTAGGCCTTTTCAAGAAGGAATTTTATAAAGTGGCGCGAATTGATAATCAAGTGGTGGATAGTGGAGCATAGTGGATGGAGGCGGGGCATGTTTACCGGAGAATACCAGCATACCCTTGATGAGAAGGGCAGGGTGATTATTCCGGCCAAGCTGCGGGAAGGCCTGGGCGAAACTTTTATGATCACCCGGGGTCTTGACCGCTGCCTCTTTATTTACCACTTTGATGCCTGGACCAAGATCGAGCAGAAAGTTAAGGAACTTCCGCTGGCCCGGAGCGAAGCCCGGGCTTTCACCCGCTACTTTTTTTCCGGCGCCGCGGAAGTGGAGATCGACAAGCAGGGACGGGTTTTGATTCCGCAGAACCTGCGCGAATATGCCGGCATCGAAAAAGAGGTCATGATCATCGGTGTTTCCGACCGGGTGGAAGTATGGAGCGAAGAAGCCTGGAAAGAATATACCAGCGCAGAAAATCTCGACTTCGAAGCGGCCGCTGAGAAGCTTGCCGATTTCGTCTTTTAGCGGAGGGCCTGCATGGCAGAAGAGCATATCCCGGTCATGGTCAATGAGGTGCTCCATTACCTCAACTGCCGCGCAAACGGCATCTATGTAGATGCCACTGTGGGGGACGGCGGCCATGCCGCCGCAATCTGCGGCAGGTTGAAGCCTCCGGGCCTGCTTATCGGGCTGGACTGGGACGGAGAGGCCTTGGAGCGGGCGGCGCAGCGGCTGGCGCAGTTTGAGGGCAAATTCAGGCTGCTGCAGCGCAGCTATACCGAGTTGGGAGCGGTCTTATGGGAGTTGGGATATGCCCGGGTGGACGGTATCTTAATGGACCTGGGCGTTTCCACTCTCCAGCTGAGCGATCCGGCACGCGGTTTTTCATACCGGCAGGAGGAGCAGCTTGATATGCGCATGGACCGCCGCCTGGAAACAGATGCCGCCGCACTGGTCAACCGGCTCCCGGCGCCGTCTTTGGCCCGGCTCATCTACCGCTACGGCGAAGAGAGGTGGGCCCGGCGGATCGCAGCACAGATAGTCGCTTACCGCGAGAAAGAGGGGCCCATCCGGAGCGGCGCGGAGCTGGCTGAAATTGTCAAGAGCGCTATTCCCGCGCCTGCCCGGAGAAAGGGAGG
>JAAZHP010000009.1 GCA_012510625.1 Bacillota bacterium | reverse complement strand
TGGGACAAACAGGTACCTCCCCGGTGTCCCATGTTTAGAGTGCGGCATCACTTGTAAACCGGGCCAGCCAGTCCTCCGGCGGGGCTACCGGATGTCCGTTGCTGCGCAGCTCGAAATGCAGGTGCGGCAGATCGTAAAGGCGCGGCGGCCCCAGCTTTCCCAGCAGCGTTCCAGCTTCCACGGCATCTCCCTCTTTAACCGCCACCGCGGTGAGCCCGCGATAGATCATGAGCCACCCGGGTTGAACGCTGACGACTACGGAATGGAGATCCTCAGCGCCGGCGACAGCACTAATCTGCTCCACTATGCCGGGATGAAAAGCACGCACCGCGGAGCCTTCCGGGGCCGCCAGATCAATCCCGTAGTGCATCTGCTCCCGGCCGGCGGCAGCATCCTCGCGCAGGCCAAAGCCACTGCAAAGTTTTCCGGCAAGAGGAAGAGAGGCTCCGCCGGGTTCCTGGGAGGGCAGTTTCATGTTATCCCAGATCAGGCGAAAGGCGGGCACCACTTCTCTTGAAAATGAATCCGGTTTTAAATCCCATTCCACGACAAAGCGCATTGCGCGCAGCATCGGCTCACCCCAGCCATAGCCGCCCCATGTCAGCAGGGCGGCGGCAAATAGAATCACAACGGCAACAGTGATCTTTACCAGGAGATAGCGGTGCATCGATTTCCATAAAGATAGCAAGAAAAACGGTTTGGGAGTAGAAATGGAATCGTCCGGTAAAGAATCGCTTTTTTCATCCCAACCCTCTTTTTCGGCCAGCCGTTGCTGCAGCCTCGCCCGCAGTGTTGAAACCGGGGCCCTCCTGCGCCGGTAGATCATCGCGCCCCCTCTTTCCCCAAGATATTAGAAGGCCGGTCCCACATTATCTATATTAGAATTTAGGGCGGATTATGATTTTCCATTCCTTAATTAAAACTGTAATTTGTGGCGGCGCATGGCCACGTTGAGGACAAGACCGATGGAGGTTAAATTCACCAGGAGAGCGTTGTTGCCGTAGCTCATAAAGGGGAGGGGGATGCCTGTCACCGGCATGACGCTGATGGTCATCCCGATATTGACCAGCACCTGGAAGAAAAACATTACCGCCACCCCGCAGCAGAGAAGGGCTCCGAACTGGTCCTTGGCCTGGGTAGCGATCCAGAGGATGCGGTAAATTAAGAAGAGGTAGAGCAGGAGCAGCGCCACCGCCCCGACATAACCCATCTCCTCGCCAAAGACGGCGAAGATCATATCGGTGTAATGGTCCGGCAGAAATCCAAGGCGGACCTGGGTGCTGTTGAAAGGTCCTTTGCCCAGGAGCCCGCCCGAGCCGATCCCGATGATCGATTGCAGCAGCTGCCATCCTTTGCCGGTGGGATCCATTTCCGGATTGATAAAGGCAAGGAGGCGGTTTTTCTGGTACTCCTCCAGCAGGAAGAACCAGAACAGCGGCGCTGCCGCCAGCCCGCTCCCTATTAAGAGGCCCAGGTGGCGGCCCTGCACCCCGGCCACGTAGAGCATCCCCAGGAGGATGGCAAGGTAGATAAGAGAGGTGCCCAGGTCGGGTTGGAGAAAAATTAATACCATGGGCAGGGCGGTCGCGCCCAGGGCCGGGAGCAGGTCCTGGAAATAGGGCAGCTTGCCCTCCTTCTCCGCCAGCAGGCAGGCCAGGGTAATAATTATGACCACCTTGGCAATCTCAGAAGGCTGCAGGTCAAAAAAACCAATAGGGATCCGGCGCATGGCCCCCTTTTCCACTTCCCCGATCACCAGGACCAGGACCAGCAGAATCAGGTTGGCCACATAGAGATAGGCGGTCCAGTTTTTGAAATTTACATAATCAATAAAACACACCAGCAGCATCAGGGCGGCTCCAACCCCTATGAAGAGAAGCTGCCTTTTGACAAAATAAAGCGGATCGGGAAGCCCTTCCATGCCGTGCGTGGCGCTGTACAGCGTAAAAGTGCCGGCCGCGCAAAGAGCGATCGTTGCCAGCAAAAGGTAGAAATCAAAATTTCTAATCAGCCGGCGGTTGATCATCGGTCTCATTTACTCCTTCGATTTTTCCCGTAAAATAATATTCCATGATTTCGGCGGCAATGGGAACGGCGCCGGTGGCGCCGATGCCGCCGTGTTCGACGATTACTGCCATGGCTATTTGCGGATTTTCGTAGGGAGCGTAGCCTACAAAAAGGCTGTGTGCCGGCAAGTTCCCGTGTACCTCCGCCGAACCTGTTTTGCCTGCAGAGGTCACCGGCAGCCTGGAGAAGTAAGCGTAGGCGGTGCCGCGCGGCCGGGTCACGGCGCGCATCCCCTCGCGAAT
>JAAZHP010000116.1 GCA_012510625.1 Bacillota bacterium | reverse complement strand
GTGAATAGCGTGAAGCGGTTTTATGTTCTCCTAATCTGCCTGGTTATCGGGTTGATTGCAGGCGGTTGTACATATGATGACAATGCTGACGAACTTTCGATCCAGAATACAACCGGGGAAAAAATCCTGAGACCGGGCGATGAACCGGTCCGGACAGAGATAAAGCTATATTTTCGGAATAACAATTACAGCGAGAAGGATCCGGAATCATTACCTGTAATCCCTGTGACCAGGTCATTTCACCAGGATGAGCTTACCGCCAGGGCGGTTCTGGCTGCGTTAATTTCGGGCCCGTCGGCCGGTGAGGAGCTCCAATATGGCGCCGGCCCGGTAATTGACGCAACCGATCTGCAGATTGAGGATGTTTACATAAAGAACAAAATTTGCGTGATCCACTTGCAATCTTCTCATTCACTGCCCCTGTACAATTATGACAATCAAGCCGGCGCCCATGCGGAAACTGTACTGATCCAATCATTATTGCATTCTCTGTCAGGGTTGCCCCCGGTTGATGCGGTATGGTTGTTTCATAACAACAGTCCCTGGCAAGGCAATACCGCCGATTGGTTATGCCCCCTGGCGCTACCAGGTTCGGGGGTAAGCTACACTCTTTATTTTTGCATGGAGAAAGCCCCTTATCATTCCAGGCAAGGGTTGGATTTATTGACCCCGGTTCAGATCAAGCTGATTTCCACAGGTGAAGAGGAAATAATAGATTGCCATTTCTCAAAAATTATCAATCTGCTTTCGCAGGATTATGACCCGGCACTACGGGCTCCTCTGCCCCAGGGGATTCAAGTTCTTGCTTTTACCCTCGCTGATCACCTGTTATTAATGGACTTGGCCGCGCCCTTTACCGGGAGCCCGGAACAGGCCTGCGCCTTTGTCGGAGCCCTGGTTTATACATTTACCGGGTTGCCTGAAGTAGATGCCGTCATGGTAACAGTGGAAGGTCAAACCTGGGAGAGCGGCGGTATTGTCTGGGCTTATCCTCTTTCCAGGGATGATTTAGAGCGGGGAATGAATATGTCAATTAATCGCTCCGGTTTTTCCGGCTATTAACACAAAGGGAAGAGTTCATTTGCACGAACCGGTTTTGCGTTGGGGAACCCTGAATCTTCCATTGGCCGGCCTTACTTTTTTTGCGGCAGTAATCATCGGCCTGGTAATGACTTACATTGAAGGGCGGCGGAGGCTGCTCCCTGAACCCAAGTTGATTGACTTTTTGCTGCTGGGCCTGGTCGGCGGGATAGCCGGGGGCAGGGTGATTTACGCGGCCTTATTTGATCCTGCTTACTATTTTGAGCAGCCGCAGCGCCTCTTATATTTTCAGGACTGCGGTTTTAGTTTCTGGGGCGGCCTGGCCGGCGCCCTGCTTGTCATCTTTATCTGGGGTTATCGTGAAAATCTAATTGTGGAGCGTTATCTCGACGCAGCGGCGCCTGTTTTGGCCTTCTCTCTCTCTTGCAGTTATATGGGTTCTCAATTGCGGGGGAGCCCCATGGAAACTCCCTTTCCCTGGGCCGTCATTGCCGGGGAAAAATATTACCACCCTGACGGCGCTTACGCTATTATCCTGTTCATGATTGTTTACTGTCTTCTTAAACGCCGCCGTCCCGGGGCTAAATTCGAGGGCGAGCTTTTTATCTGGTTCTTGCTTGGCAGCAGCATAATCAATATTTTGCTGGACTTTGTTCGTGATCTGCCGCGGCTATGGGGAATCTTTACGGCCGGGCAGCTCTTTTCTATAGCGGTGGCGGCCTTCGCCCTTTTTTTTATTGCCGCCGGCCCGCATATATCCATCACTTATTCATATCTGAGGCAGCCTCTTTACCGGCGAAGCCTCGCTGCATCCGCGATCTTCTATTTGAGGCATTTGATTCTTGCCGCGTTGATGGTGCTGGCATATTACTGGATTCACCGGCCGCCTAATCTTCAATAAGCATAGTTTCCATGTTCTCCAGGGCTGCGGCTGTTAAACCGCCGGCATCTAGGGCCGCCTCGGCCTGGACCACCTTTTCCAGCCGGGGCCTGGTGGCGGGATGGCGGGGCAGGAACAGGGTGCAGCAGTCTTCATAAGGGCGAATGGAGATCTCGTAAGTGCCGGTTTTCTCGGCGAGAGCGACGATCTCGTGCTTGTCCATGCCCAGGAGAGGCCTTAGTATGAGCATGGATGTAACGCTGTCGATTGCGATCATGCTCTCAAGGGTCTGGCTGGCCACCTGGCCCAGGCTCTCCCCGGTAACCAGGGCCTGCAGGCCGCGGCTGCGGGAGATCTGCCCGGCAATACGCATCATCATTCGCCGCAGCAGGATTATACCCAGTGCTGCGGGGCAGCTTGCGCGGATCTCCTTCTGTATTCCGGCAACGTTGACCAGGTGAAGCTGCATTTTTCCGCCGTATCGGGAGAGGATGCGGCAAAGATCGATAACTTTTTCGCGGGAGCGCAGGCCGGTAAATGGATAGCTGTGAAAGTGCAGCGCTTCCAGGCGGAGACCCCGTTTCATGGCCATCCAGCCTGCTACAGGGCTGTCGATGCCTCCGGAAAGCAGCAGCAAGGCCCGCCCGGAACTTCCTACCGGGAGCCCTCCCGGGCCGGCTACATGGTCGTGATAGATGTAGGCTTCTCTGGCGCCCACTTCGATAAAAAGCTGGAATGAGGGATTTTCAAGATCGACTTTTAAACGAGGGTACTTCTCCAGGATGGCGCCGCCGATGATCCGGTTTAGCTCCGGAGAAGTGAGGGGAAAACTCTTGTTTGAGCGGCGGGCTTCCACCTTGAAGCTGTCGCCGGGCAGGAGGCTCCTTTCCATTATCTCCAGCGCTTTTTCTTTAATCGCTTCCAGATCGAGTGGGGCTGTTTCAACGCTGCTGACAGAAACCACTCCAAAAACCCTGCTCAACCGCCGGGTGATCTCTTCTTCTTCATCAGCCGCTCCCATAATGAGAAGGCGTCCGTGCATCCGGACTACACGGGCGCCAAGCCCCTTAAGCGCAAATTTAATATTCTCTAAAAGGGTCTTTTCAAAAAACATCCTGTTTTTGCCTTTAAGGGCAATTTCGCCGTAACGGACCAGGATTGCTGCTGTCATGGTTTCCCCCTCAATCTGTCCCGGCTAGCATTCTCAATTCGCGCACCCCGGAAGCAATGCGTTCGACAACCCTGTCTATTTCCCCTTCATTGTTGAAAGTAGAGAAACTGAAGCGCAGAGAGCCGGAGAGCTTCTCTTCATCGAGGCCGATTGCTGCCAGCACATGGCTCGGATCCGGGCGCCGTGAATGACAGGCCGATCCCGGGGACGCGTAGATATCCTCTTCTTCCAGGATGCGCAGCAAGACCTCGGCTTTTATGCCGGGGAAGGAGAGGTTAATAATATGCGGCGCCGCTTCTTCCGGCGGCGGTCCGTTAACGTAGAATTCTACGCCGGCTTTATGCAGTCCCCGGCAGAGCTTCTCTTTCAAACGGTAAAGCTGCGCCGCACTCTCTTCCATATGCGCAACGCTAAGCCTGGCGGCCAGGCCAAAACCGGCGACGGCGGCGGTGTTTTCCGTTCCCGGGCGGAGCGCTCTTTCCTGGTCTCCCCCTTGGAAGAGCGGCTGCAGGGTCACTCCCTTTCTTACCCATAGCGCTCCTGCTCCCTTGGGGCCGTGGATTTTGTGAGCGCTGCAGCTGTAAAGGTCGGCTTGCCAGCGATGCACTGCTGCCGGGATTTTGGCAAAAGACTGAACCCCGTCCACGTGGTAGAGTGTTTGCGGATTACGGCTTTTAATCAACGCCCCGATCTTCTCCACCGGCTGAATCGTGCCAATCTCATTGTTTACATGGATCGTGCTGACGAGGATGGTCTCATTTCTCAGCGCCCTGGAGAGCTGATCCAGGTCTATGTAGCCCTGCCGGTCTACCGGAAGGAAAGTAACCTTGAAACCTTCTTCTTCAAGCTTGCGGCAGCAGTTGAGGACCGAAGGGTGTTCAATCTGCGTGGTTATAATATGATTGCCCCGGCGCCTCCGGCGGTAAGCCGCTCCTTTAAGCGCCAGGTTATTGGCTTCGGTGCCGCCTGAAGTAAAGTAAATCTCTTCTTCCCGGCATTTCAGAAGAAGGGCGATGCTGCGCCGGGACTCGTTGAGCAGCTTCTCGGCGGCTACTCCCCTGGCATGGCTCGAAGAGGGGTTGCCGTAGTTCTCTTTTTGAATGCGGCTGTGAAGCTCAATTACCTCGTCAAAAGGGCGAGTTGTAGCGCTGTTGTCCAGGTAGATTTCGGCCACAAGACACACCTCTGCCTTCTGCTTTCCGGATCCAACTGCAGCCGGGTCAAAACTGTTAAATTAATTTACAGCTATTACCTCTTTAATGGAAGGTATTTCCTGTTTCAAAACACGTTCAATACCCTGCTTCAAAGTCTGCGTGGCCATGGGACAGCCGTGGCAGGCCCCGGTCAATTTTACCTTGACGATGCCTTTTTCAGTTACCTCTATTAGCTCCACGCCGCCGCCGTCCCGCTGCAGGGCCGGGCGGATCTTCGATAAAGCCTGCTCCACCTTTTCTTTCATATCGTCTCCTCCTTTATGATTTCATTATGCCTACTCAGGCACCTGAATTATACCATATTTGACCGGG
>JAAZHP010000115.1 GCA_012510625.1 Bacillota bacterium | reverse complement strand
GAGATTACCAGTTGCCCGGGGCAGTTGAAGTTGGCCGGCGATACAACGCCTTCAGCCCGGGCCGCCGCGCAGAGCTGTTCCACCTTCTCGCGCTGCAGCCCCATCACCGCGGCCATGGTTCCCCGGCCCGGTGGCACCGCCTCCTGCATAAAGCGGCCCCGCTTCTGAACCAGGGGGAGAGCATCGTTAAAATCAAGCGCTTCTGCCGCCACCAGGGCGCTGTATTCGCCAAGGCTCAAGCCGGCCGCCGCCTCCGCCGTGAAGCCCAGCTGCGAAATCACCCGGTGCAGGGCAGTGGAAACGGTTATCAGAGCCGGCTGGGCATATTCTGTTCTTTGCAGCTTCCCTGCGGGGCCGCAAAAGGTAGTCTCCAGAAATTCATCTCCCAGCACCCGGGCCGCCTCATCAAAAACAGCCCGCGCCGCCGGGTAGCAATCGTAAATATCCCGCCCCATGCCTATCTTCTGGGCTCCCTGGCCTGGAAATAGATAAGCCAGCTTCAAAATCTCACCCCATCCCGGCTTCTTCCTCTACCATCTCATCAAGATGCCGCCCCAGGTAAGGCCTGCGCCGAAAGCTACAGCAGCCAGGAGATCTCCCTCTTTGAGCCGGCCTGACGCCGCTTCTTCAGTAAGCGCCACCGGGATCGCCGCCGATGACATGTTCCCGTAACGATCAATATTCACCGGCACCTTCTCCCGGGGCAGCTGCAGCTTCATGCGGATTGATTCAATGATCCGCAGGTTGGCCTGGTGCAGGAAGAGGTAATCCAGATCGGCATAGCTTAATTTACCTTTTTCCAAAAGGCGATCCATGGTTTCCTGAACGATGCGCACTGCGAACTTGAAGATCTCGGGGCCGTTCATTTTGACATAATGGAGCTGCTGCCTCACAGTCTCGGCGCTGGCGGGACGAGCGGTTCCCCCTGCCGGAATATAGAGATACTCCAGCCCTCTGCCGTCGGCGCCAAGCTCAAAAGCAACCAGGCCCCGTTTGTCTCTTACAGGTTGTATCACCACCGCCCCGGCCCCGTCGCCGAAAAGAACGCAGGTGCTGCGGTCTGTCCAGTCGACGATCCGGCTGAGGATCTCCACCCCCACTACCAGGGCATTGCGGTAGGCGCCGGTGCGGATAAATTGATCCGCCACCGTGAGGGCATAGATGAAACCGCTGCACCCGGCGGCAAGATCCATTGCTGCAGCGCGAAAGGCCCCCAGCCTGGCCTGAAGAGAGCAGGCTGCGGCCGGTAAGGGATAATCGGGAGTAACCGTAGCCACAAGGATAAGCTCAAGCTGATGGGGCTTTATCCCGGCGCCTTCCAGGGCGTCGCGGGCGGCGCGTTCGGAAAGATCTACGGTAGAAAGTCCTTCTTCAAGGATACGCCTTTCCCGGATTCCGGTCCGATCCAGGATCCATTTATTGCTTGTATCAATCATTTTTTCAAGATCATGATTTGTGATCCGGCGCCCCGGAAAAGCCGCACCGCAGCCGGTTATGGCAGCGCCATTATGACCCATTCTGGGATTCCTCTCCTTTGACCGGAAGGGGGACTTCGCTGAGAGCTTCCTGGAACAGATCCTGGAGGCGCAGTTGCACGAAAGGATAAGCCTGCTTCAGAACAGCCCGCTCGATAGATTTGGCCCTCGAAGAACCGTGGCATTTAATACAGAGGCCCTTAACCCCGACCAGGGGGGCCCCGCCATACTCGGTGCTGTCAACCTCATCGCGCAAACCCAGCAAGGCCGGACGCAGCAGGAGGGCGCCGGCCCGGTGGCGGAGATTAGCCTTGAGCTCCTCTTTCAACCGGATCATAATCCCCCGGGCAAGTCCTTCCGAGATTTTCAGCAGGATATTTCCCACAAAACCGTCGCAGACAACCACATCGGCGGCGTTGAAAAAAATATCCGTGCCTTCAATATTACCACAAAAGCCGGAAACATATTCCTGGAAGAGGGGAATAGTTTTTTTTAGCTGGCTGTTGCCCTTATTCATTTCCGCGCCCACATTGAGCAGGGCTACCCGCGGGGAGGCGCATCCCAGCAGCTTCTGCGAATAGATCCGGCCCATGAAAGCATACTGGACCAGCTGCTCGGGCCTGGCATCCATGTTGGCGCCCACATCGAGAACGACAAAGGGCGCCCCTTTAAAGCCGGGCATTACCGCAAGCAGAGCCGGACGGGTCACCTTGGGCATTCTTCCTAAAAAAAGAAGCGCCCCTGCCATCAGCGCCCCTGTATTTCCGGCGCTTAAGACTGCGTCCGCCTGGCCGGAGCGCACCAGCTGCAGCGCGGTGACCAGGGAAGACTTTCGCTTCCGCCTGATAGACAGGCCCGGATCATCGCTGCCCTGGATAACCTCATCGGCATGAACAAGCTCCAGCCGCTCTTCCGGGTAGGCCAGTCCGGTGAGGGCTTCTTCAACCTGCTTCCGGCGGCCGACCAG
>JAAZHP010000114.1 GCA_012510625.1 Bacillota bacterium | reverse complement strand
CCGGCAGTTTATGCTGCAGATCTCCGGAAGATGATCATCGGAGCAAGCTACTTCTTCGACCGGGAGAAGGAGGAGATTAACGCTCTCAATGTGTTCCCCGTTCCGGACGGCGATACCGGGACAAACATGAGCATGACCCTGGCTGCCGCCGCCGAAGCAGCGATGTCCTACAGGGGCGATGCCATCGGCGAGCTCGCCGTCAAGACGGCTTCGCGCGCGCTGATGGGCGCCCGGGGCAATTCCGGAGTAATCCTTTCCCAGCTGCTGCGCGGCATTGCCCGGGGACTGCAGGGGAAAAAAGTCGCTTACAGCGAAGACCTCAGCAAAGCCTTTCAATACGGCGTGGTCTATGCCTACAAGGCCGTGTCCAAGCCCGTAGAAGGGACCATCTTGACGGTGGCTCGCGAGACCGCCCGCGGCGCCAGGAGCGCGGCGCGAAGCGGAGCCGATATTATTGGAATTATAGAAACAGCCATTAAGAACGGCAAAAAGGCGCTGGCCCGCACTACGGAGATGCTGCCCGTGCTGAAAGAGGCAGGAGTGGTCGATGCCGGCGGCATGGGGCTGATCGTATTCTTGGAGGGCTGTCTCTTCGCCGTGCAGCATGCCATGGGAGAGATCCTGGCCCGCAAGGAGGCCGCGGAAGTTGAGCCCGGTGAGAAGAGCGCGGCGGGAATGGGTCCAGCAACTGCTGGAGATACTCTCGACCTGTCTTGCCCTTACTGCACCGAACTGATCGTCAGGGGGGAACCGGCAGCGGCAGAATTGCGAGACCGGCTGACGCCGCTGGGAGATTCACTGCTTGTGGTGGGCGAGGAGGAAATCTGCAAGGTGCACATTCATACCGCGGACCCGGGCGGTGTCCTGTCAATTTGCCTGGCATACGGCACCTTGCACGAAATAAAGATCGACAACATGGCTGATCAGCACCGGCATGCATTTCATTTGCAGACTCCGGTCGAAACCGTGGCCACCCTCTCCGGCCCCAAGGCGCAGAAAGGGAAAGACGATACCGGCATAATCGCCGTCTCTTTTGGAGAAGGAATCAAGGAGCTCTTTTTAAGCCTGGGCGCCGACGAGATCGTCTTCGGCGGCCAGACCATGAATCCCCGGGTCGAGGATCTCTTTAACGCGGTACAGCGGATCCCCACTGACCGGGTGATTATCCTGCCGAACAATAAAAATATCCAGATGGTGGCACAGCAGGTCCAAAAAATATGCGCCAAGGAGGTGGCGGTGATCGGCAGCCGCTCCATTGCGCAGGGCCTTGCCGCTCTCGTCGCCTTCAACCCGGAGGCGGACTTTCAAGAAAATATCCGCCTGATGGAAGAAAGCATGGGGCAGGTCAAATCAGGGGAAGTAACTTACGCCACCAGGAACACAGTGATCAGGGGGAAAAAGGTGGCCCGGGGCTCTTACCTGGGTCTTTACAACGGGCAGCTCTGCTGTGCCGGGGAGGAACTCATTCCGGCGGCGCTTGATCTTGTCTCCCAGATAATCGATGACGAAGACGAGTTGGTAACAATTTTATACGGAAAAGAGATCTCTCGTGAGGATGCCGAAAATTTTGCCGCCACGGTGACAAAGGCTTACCCCCACGTGGAGGTGGAGCTTAAATACGGCGGCCAGCCCATCTATTATTACATCCTGGCCGTAGAATAAAGCCGGCATGCTCATACAGAAAGTCAGATGCCGGAAAATAGAAGCAAGATATTGACTATTACCAGGGGTTGTTTACATAATAAGGCAACAATTCCATTTGTAGGGGCGAGGCATGCCTCGCCCGTCGATGAGGTAAAGGCGTTTGCGTGATTGATTCCTTTTGCTCCAAACGCGATATTTATATTGTTTACCGGTACGGGTTTTGGCGGAGCATGAATATTAATTTTGGGCTTAAAAAAAGTATCCCGTTCGTTCGCGGCGGGGCTGGAAAAAGAAAGGGTGTCTCCGGCATCCCGGTTATTTGAGGGGGACGGCTTCCTGCTCGACGCGCACTTTTTTCTCGAGCATAAGGCGGAT
>JAAZHP010000113.1 GCA_012510625.1 Bacillota bacterium | reverse complement strand
TTCGTTTATACCCACTTGATCTATTCATATTAAACATGTATAATATCGTTGCAGCAAAAACGAGCGAGCGTGGCGGAATGGCAGACGCGCTAGGTTCAGGACCTAGTGGGCTTTACGCCCGTGGAGGTTCAAGTCCTCTCGCTCGCACCACCAAAACCCTTGTAATTCAAGGGTTTTTTATATATACCGACCGCATCTATAGGCAATTTATCATGTGATATAATTAAGCGTGATCATGGAAAAGCTTTATGTCATCTACGGCGGCGAAGCGGAAGAGATGGGCCGGGCGATCATGGAGCGGATGGATATTGCCCGGGACCTGGCATCGTTAAAAAAAGAAAACCCTCGTATTTGTTTAAAGCCAAACCTGGTGGTGGCGCAGCCGGCACAGTGGGGAGCGACCACCGATCCGGGGCTGGTCAAGGGCGTCATCGGCTATTTGCGGGAGCACGGCTATAACAATATGGCGATCATGGAGAGTTCCTGGGTTGGCGATGACACTGGAAAGGCTTTCGAGCTGTGCGGCTACCGGCAAATAGCGGCCGAGTTTTCCCTGCCGCTGGTGGATCTTAAAAAAGACCGGTCAGTTGCTTGTACAGTGGACGGGCTTAAGATTGAGATCTGCGCGCGCCTGCTCGAGGTGGACTACCTCATCAATATGCCGGTGCTGAAGGCGCACTGCCAGACCGGGCTAACCTGCGCCTTGAAGAACCTGAAAGGCTGCGTTCCGGACCGGGAAAAAAGGCGCTTTCACCGTCTCGGCTTGCATAAGCCCATTGCCTGCCTGGGCAAGGCGATCCGGCCTCACCTGACAGTGGTGGACGGCATTATTGGCGACCTGACCTACGAAGGCGGGGGGACGCCGGTGCGCATGGACATGGTCATTGCCGGAAGAGACCCGGTTATGGTCGACGCCTACGCGGCGGAGCTGATCGGCTACCGGGTAGCAGAGGTGGAGTATATCGGCCTGGCGGAATGCCTCGGCGTGGGCAGCGCTGCGGCCGGGGAGGACTCCATTGTCTATTTAAACCGCCGCCAGGCCGCCAGACGCGACGAACCGGCCCTGGCCAGCAGGGAAGTGGACTACCTGCGGCGCTGGATCCTGGAGAAAGAGGCCTGTTCACCCTGTTACGCCGCCCTGATCTTTGCCCTGCGAAGGCTTAAGGAAAGCGGGCAACTGAAGAAATTGCCGCCGGTATGTATCGGCCAGGGGTGGAAAGAGAGGCCGGGGGAACTGGGCGTTGGGAAATGTACCAGCGGCTGCCGCCGGCATGTGCGCGGCTGCCCGCCCCGGGCCGGGGATATCGTGGTGGCGCTGCAGTCCTGGCTGCGTCAGTAAGCGGGCACTTCAACTTTTTCTCTCTGTGATTGAAACTATCACCCTGCCGCCGGGTTTTCAGTTCTCCCGAATTGCCCGATAAGTCTTTTAAAGGCCCGCCCGGCTCGATGTTTTATGAGCCATCCCCAAAAATAAGCTGTTTAAAGCTGCGTCCCCTGGTATAATAGCCCAGGATGCTTTTAACAATCACGAAAACAATCGGGCCGAAGATTAAACCCGATAAGCCAAAAAATTTAAAGCCGGCATACATGGTGATCATGGTGGCCAGCGGGTGGATACCGATCTGATCGCCGAGAACTTTGGGCTGGACGACTTGCCTCACTACGGAGACAGATACTTGAATGATAAGCAGCCCAATTCCCAGCTTTATATTCCCGGTGATAAAAGCATAAATAGCCCAGGGAACGAGAAAAAGCCCCGCGCCGATTACCGGCAGCGCATCAAAGATGGTGATAATAAAGGCCATTAGCAGGGCATATTGAACCTGCAAAATACGCAGGCCGAGGTAAAGCTGTATGAAAGTGATGGCCATTAGAACCAGTGTGGCCCGGATAAGGCCGAAAAGGGCGGCCAGCATATCGCGCCTGAAAATGCGGAATCTGTCCAGCCAGGCCCTGGGAAGCTGCTCGTTGATTGATTCTTGAATCTTCAGCCAGTCCCGTGAAATAAAGTAGATGCCCAGAACGGTCAGGATAATAAAGAGCATGATTTCGGGGATGGAGACCGCATAATGATAAAGGTAACGTGCCGCTTTGCTTACGAAACCGGAGAGAAATGCTTCCAGCTGTGACAATATATTGTCGATAGCCTGCAAAGCTTTTGCCGGTAAAATATCCATATTCCGCTCCAGCCGGATGATATAGGCTCTAATTTCCCGCTCCAGATGAGGATAGTGCTCCGGCAAGGTGGTGATCAGTTCCCGGGCCTGGGTGAACAGCAAATTCCCAACGCCGAAGAGCCCAAAAGCCACAATGGATACAATCAGGATCGTCCCGATTAAGGCCGCCAGCGAGCGCGGAATGGGGAATTTGCGGTTTTGCGAAAGAAAGCGATTTAGGGGTTCAATCAGCGCCGCCAGCAACAGGGCAATGACAAAGGGGGCGGCATACTTGAACACCAGCAAAAGAAGGTACAGGGCGCCAAGAATCGCAGCAACGATAGCCGCCAATTTCAATATATTCACAAGGGGAGAGGGAATTCGCGAAATCATATTCACTCCAATTTTTGCCGCAAAAGGGGCATTTACTCTCCTGGTGCTCTATTCTTTACAGGCTAAAGAAAGTTTATTGTAAATTTGGGTTCTCGTCAAACTTTTTATTATAAAGGAGAGAAATCACCCTGTGGGTGATTACATTTATAGAAAAGAAGAGCTATATTAACAGCGAGTGAATAATATAACAAGGAGTTGTCAGCATGAAATTATTGAGGTATTTAACGGTTCTGCTTCTCGTGGTGCTGCTGCTTGCAGCAGCCGGATGCGGCGGTAATGGAGGGGATGTTGCCGATCCTTCAAATAACGAGACCGGCAACGGGGCCATTGAAGAAAACGGCGGCGAAAACGGCGATAAAAACGGCGATAAAAACGGCGAAAAAAACGGCGGCGAAACCGCTGGCCCTGAGGTAAAGGTTGCGGTTACCCCGCCGGAAGGATGGGAAGAGCAAGATGACTCGACGGCCCTGGCCAGCTACATGAAAGATACGTCCTCCTTTATGGTAATTCCGGAAAAGGTTGCCGCTGACGTTGACGGCCTGGACGGTTTTCTGGCGAAAGCGCAAGAGAGACTATTGCAGACATTTGAAGACCCTGAGTTAAGCAGCGTTGAAAACGTGAAAGTGGACGGTTATGACGGCAGAAAGTTCTTCTTTACCACCAAGGTGGCCGGAATGCCTTTCAAATATTTGATTATTTATGTTTTCCGGGACGGCTATATTTATCATCTTCAAGGCTGTGCCCTGGGGGATGACTTTGATGCGTTATTGCCGGAATTTGAAGCCTTTATCAGTTCCTTCCGGTTCGAATAAGGCCTCATTAATCCGGAAGCCGATACTTTAACGGTTTTTACACAGTTACGCTAACGGATGGGAACGTTCAGTCCCATCCGTTTCGAATTGCCATAATGACTGATCTTCCTCC
>JAAZHP010000112.1 GCA_012510625.1 Bacillota bacterium | reverse complement strand
CCGAAGGAGGCGAACTCCTCCCGCCGCCCCTCCGCCACCGCCTTTTTCAGAGCGGGGTCCTGGTAATCGGTAAAGAAGAGAAAGGGGTTCTCTTCGGCATACTCTTCGCCCATGAAGAGCATGGGAATATAAGGGGCTGTAAAGAGCAGCCCCGCCGCCGCTTTCAGGTAAGGAAAGTCCACCAGCTGCGACAGCCTCTCGCCCCGGGCGCGGTTGCCGACCTGGTCGTGCGTCTGGATGGCCACTACGAAGCGGGAGCCTGGGACGGCTGCAGCGTCGCTTCCCCTATTCTTCTTCCAGAAATGCGAATACTCTCCGGTATAAAGGAAATTTTGATAGACCTTCTCCAGGTCTTCGATCCGGCCGTAATCCCGGTAATAACCTTTATCTTCCCCCGTGAGCGCGGTGTGGACGGTATGATGAAAGTCGTCCATCCACTGGGCATCGATCCCGTAGCCGCCTTCTCCCGCCCGCTTGATCAGCCGCACATCGTTGGCGTCCGTTTCGGCGATGATCACAATGCGGCGTCCCAGCCTCTTCTCCAGTTCCCGCGCCGCCGCGGCAATCTCCTCCAGGATATGGGGCCGGCTGCGATCATGAATGGCGTGGACGGCATCAAGGCGCAGCCCGTCGAAGTGGTAGCGTTCAATCCAGTGGCGGACGCTGTCGAGGACCATCCGCCGCGCCGCGGCGCAGCCTTCATCATCGAAATTCACCGCCGCCCCCCAGGGTGTTTCATATTTACCGGTAAAATAGGGGCCAAATTTTCCCAGGTAATTTCCTTCGGGGCCGAAGTGGTTATAGACGATGTCGAGAATCACGGCGAGCCCCCGGCGGTGGCAGCAATCGATAAGGTATTTCAAATCATCGGGATGGCCGTAATTATGATTGACGCTGAAGAGATTGACCCCGTCGTAGCCCCAGTTCCAGCGGCCGGGGGTCTGGGTTAGCGGCATCAACTCCAGGGTGTTTATTCCGAGCTCCATCAGGTAGTCGAGCTTTTCAGCGATGCCGGCAAAGGTCCCTTCGGGGGTAAATGTGCCCGGGTGCAGCTCGTAGATGACGGCCTTCTCCCACTCGATACCCCTCCATTCCTGGTCGTTCCACCGGTAAGCGTCATGGTCGACAACCTGCGAAAAACCGTGCACCCCGCCGGGCTGGTAATGGCTGTAGGGGTCGGGGAAGGCGCCTCCCTCCTTCCCCTTTAAAAAGAACTTGTAGAGCAGTTCCAGGCCGCGCCCCTCCACTGTGGCGCGGTAGATATCTTTGCCCAGGGGGCTCATGGATATCTCCTCGGCAAACCCGCCCGAATTTAAAAGCAGCGAGACTTCTTGCCGGCCTGCAGCGTAGACGCAAAACTCCACCCTGCTCTTTTCCCGATCCAGTATAGAAGCTCCCAAGGTTTCCATACTAAATAATATAACCAGATGGCAGGGCTTCATAAGCGGCGGCGGGTTCAGGGATTGTCCGGCCGGACCGGGCTAAACGGGCAAGAATATGACATCCGGGCCAAACATCATCCCTATGGAAAGGAAGGGCGTCTTATGGAAATAGTGCAAACGGAGCCCAAGAAATTTACGGATTACCTGCCCTTTACAGATGATAAAGTAGCAGATGAGATTTATTACCTGGCCGGCGAGCTGAAAGGCAAAAAAGTTGCCGTAATCAATGCCACCGCTTTCGGCGGCGGAGTGGCGGAAAAATTGAGCGCTCTGCTGCCGCTGCTGAAAGACCTGGGACTCGAACTGGACTGGTGGGTGCTTAAGGGCACACGGGAATTTTTCCAGGTTACAAAGGTATTTCACAACCGGCTGCAGGGCCAGGAAGGCAGCCTGACCGAAGCTGAAATTGAAATTTACCTCGAATACAACCGGAT
>JAAZHP010000111.1 GCA_012510625.1 Bacillota bacterium | reverse complement strand
TGCGCCAATCCCGCATTGGATAAACAAGATGTAATCGCCGCCGTCAACGTGGTCTTGCCATGGTCCACATGACCAATGGTCCCAATGTTCACGTGGGGCTTGGTCCGCTCATACTTTTTCTTAGCCAACTTAAAACACCTCCAAAAAATTAATAGATTGCACTTCGTGTAATCACTTTTTGAGCAATATTTTGGGGCAGCTCATCGTAGCGGTTGAATTCCATGTTAAAAACACCCCGGCCCTGGGTTAAAGAGCGCAGATCGGTGGTGTAGCCAAAGAGGCCGGAAAGCGGGGCAATACCCCGGATAATGTGGAGCTGCCCTTTTCGATCTGTTCCCATGATCCGGCCGCGCCTGGCGGTAAAATCACCCAGGACCTCGCCGAGGTAATCTTCAGGAACAGAGATCTCCACCTTCATAATCGGCTCCAGCAATACAGGTTGAGCTTCGGCCAGAGCCTTTTTCAAAGCCTGGGAAGCGGCAATTTTGAAGGCCAGCTCCGATGAATCAACGGGATGGTAAGATCCATCCAGGAGCTTCACTTCCACATCGACTACCGGGTAGCCGGCCAGGATGCCGTTGTGCATAGCTTCACGAAGTCCGCTTTCCACGGCGGGAATAAATTCTCTAGGGATAGCCCCGCCGGTAATTTCATTGCTAAAAATGAAACCCTTTCCCGGCTCCGCCGGGGCCACCTCAATGACCACGTGGCCGTACTGACCCCTCCCGCCGGTCTGGCGGATAAAACGACCTTCAACCCGGGCCCGGCCCTGGATTGTCTCCTTGTAAGCCACCTGCGGTTTCCCCACGTTGGCCTGCACCTTGAATTCCCGCAGCAGCCGGTCCACGATAACTTCCAGGTGCAGCTCTCCCATGCCGGAAATAATCGTCTGCCCCGTTTCGGTATCGGTATGGGTGTGGAAGGTGGGATCTTCCTCGGACAGGTGCTGCAGTGAAAGACTCATTTTATCCTGGTCCGCCTTTGTTTTCGGTTCAATGGCCACGGAAATGACCGGCTCCGGAAATTGAATCGCTTCAAGGACAATTGGTTTGTCGAGGTGACAGAGAGTGTCACCGGTACCGATCTCCTTGGGACCGGCCAGGGCAATAATGTCGCCCGCCAGCGCCTCCTCCACCTCTTCACGGTAGTTCGCATGCATCCGCAGCAGCCGGCTGATCCGCTGCCTTTTTTTACGGGCAGCATTGAACACTACCCCGCCCCGCTTCACACGCCCCGAATAAATACGGGCAAAAGCCAGCTTGCCCACAAAAGGATCGACCATGATTTTAAAAATCAGCGCCGAAAATGGAGCGTCCACGGAAGGAAGGCGAAAATCTTCCTGTCCCGTTTTAAAATCAAAACCCTTCACCGCGCCTACATCTATGGGGGAGGGAAGCAGTGTCACTACCGCATCCAGAAGGGGCTGCACACCCTTGTTGCGGTAAGAAGAGCCGCAGAATACCGGTACCAGGGCATGGTGGATTGTCGCCTTGCGCAAAGCTCGATAGCATTCTTCAGCAGTAATCATCTTGCCGTTAAAATATTTTTCCATCAGTTCGTCATCATATTCGGCCGCGGTTTCCAGGATCCGCTCCCGGAAATCAGCGGCCTGCTCGCGCATGGCCTCAGGGATTTCCGCCTCGCGGCTGCGGATTCCCAGATCATCTTCATAGATAATCGCCCGCTGCCGGATGAGGTCGACCACTCCTGAGAAATTACCTTCCACTCCGATGGGCAGCTGGAGCGGCAGAGCACGCGCTTGCAGCTTCTCCCTGAGCTGCCGGAGCACATTGAAAAAATCGGCTCCCACGATATCCATCTTGTTGACATAGGCAATTCTGGGCACATGATAGCGATCCGCCTGGCGCCAGACCGTTTCAGACTGCGGTTCAACACCGCCTTTGGCGCAAAATATGGCTACCACGCCATCGAGAATGCGCATAGAGCGCTCCACCTCTACGGTAAAGTCCACGTGCCCGGGCGTATCTATAATATTAATTCGGGCATCGCGCCACATGCAGGTCGTCGCAGCCGAGGTAATGGTAATACCGCGCTCCTGCTCCTGGGCCATCCAGTCCATCGTCGCGGTGCCCTCATGAACCTCGCCGAGTTTGTGCAACCGGCCGCTGTAGAAAAGTATTCTTTCGGTAGTCGTGGTCTTGCCGGCATCAATGTGGGCGGCTATACCGATATTTCTGATCTTTTCCAGTGGAATATCCCGGCTCATCTTATCCCTCCTTCCATTTCAAGATACTAGAGGCCAGAAGCATAAAAATGTTTATTGATACTCTATTCTTGCCTCTTCTTGCCTCTTGACTACCACCTGTAGTGGGCAAAGGCTTTGTTCGCCTCGGCCATCTTGTGCGTATCTTCTTTCTTCTTCATCGCCGCGCCAATACCGTTGGAAGCATCCAGGATCTCCGCGGCCAGCCGCTGCGGCATTGTTTTTTCGCCCCGGCTTCTGGCAAAACCGATTATCCAGCGCATAGCCAGCATGCTCTTGCGATGAGGGGTTACCTCTACCGGAACCTGGTAGGTGGCGCCTCCAACGCGGCGGGGTTTTACTTCCAGAACAGGCGATACATTGCGAATCGCGGTTTCAAAAACCTCTTCCGGATCCTTGCCCGTTTTTTGCCGGATAATTTCAAAAGCATCGTAACAGATTTTCTGCGCGGTTCCTTTTTTCCCGTCGTACATGAGCTTGTTAATAAATTTGGCTATCAGCTTGCTTTTATAAACAGGATCTGCAAGGATCTCCCGCCTGGCAACAGGGCCTTTGCGTGGCATCTTCCCGATCACCCCTTATTCTGATATTGAATAAAACTTACTTCTTCGGCTTTTTCGTCCCATACTTGGAACGCGCCTGAGATCGGTTTTCTACTCCGGCTGCATCCAAAGTGCCGCGCACCAGATGATAGCGAACGCCCGGCAGATCCTTCACCCGTCCGCCCCGAACCAGAACCACGGAGTGCTCCTGGAGATTGTGGCCGATGCCGGGAATATAGGCGGTGACCTCTACCCCGTTGGTCAGGCGGACACGGGCAATCTTCCGCAAAGCCGAATTCGGTTTTTTCGGTGTTGTCGTGGAAACCCTGGTGCAAACTCCCCGTTTTTGAGGAGAACGTTCCAGTGCGGGCGCAGCTGACTTTTGGGTCAGCTTCCGGCGCCCCTTGCGTACCAGTTGATTTAAGGTCGGCAACGATCCACCCCCTTTAAAACTCGATAATAGCGGCAGTGGCCGCTTTTACCTTGATCCCGCAAATCTTGCCCAGCTCAGACATGGTTTCAATATAGCTCACTTTCACACCCTTGGCGGCGGCAAGATTTGCCACAGTAGTGCTGATCTTCGCATCGGCATCTTCAGCCAGCAAGACCAGGACCACTTCACCTCTCTCCAGCTCTTTCAAGGTCTGCTTCGTCCCCACTACTTTCCGCCGGGCCCGGCAAACCTGCTCCACCAGTTCAGTGTCGCGCAAGAGCTCCAACCTCACTTTCCGAAAGCACACACCCTTTCAAAAAGCGCACTCAAGTATTTTATCACCGGCGCAGGGTGTTGTCAATTAGTTTGTGCTTGCGGCCGGCAAAAAGCCCGGCCGCATCCTTGATTATATCTAGTTTTCCTGTTGATCCGGTCCAGGGTATGCCTGAGCCTATCCGGTCAATTTTGGGCTCCGGGCGCATCTGCGGATTCCGCCAAAGATACGGATTCGGCCGGAAGCTCCTCTCCGGGAGCAGGCACGGCCGCCCCCTCCAGCTCCGTTGTATCTTCAGCAGGCTCCCCCTGCAAGTCCATCTCTCCGGGCAGATCTTCCCCGGGATCGCCCGGTGCCTGCACCTTGATATTCCGGTAGTAAGACATCCCGGTACCTGCGGGGATCAACTTGCCGATAATGACATTCTCCTTCAATCCCAGCAACTGATCCTGTTTCCCCTTAATCGCCGCTTCGGTAAGAACCCGGGTGGTTTCCTGGAAGGAAGCAGCCGAGAGAAATGAATCGGTGGCCAGGGAAGCCTTGGTAATGCCCAGGAGCAGCGGCCGGGCCTGCGCCGGGCGGCCTCCTTCTTTTCTAACCTGTTCGTTAATCTCTTCGAAAAGGTAGCCGTCGACAATGCCTCCCGGCAGCAGTTCGGTGTCACCGGGATCTTCAACTTTCACCTTTTTCAGCATCTGCCGGATAATCACTTCAATATGCTTGTCGTTAATATCAACCCCCTGCATCCGGTAGACCCACTGTACCTCCTGGAGAAGGTAGAGCTGCACACCGCGAACCCCTTTAACCTTGAGCAGTTCGTGGGGGTTGATGGAGCCCTCAGTCAGCTCGTCGCCGGCGTTGACTTTCTGGCCGTCTACTACTTTCAGCCTGGCCCCGTACGGCACGGGGTAGATCCGCTCTTCATGTTCTGAAATCAACCTTATTTCACGCTTGTACCTCGTCTCCTGGATATCGACCACCCCGGAAATCTCCGCGATGAGAGACTGTCCTTTCGGCTTGCGGGCTTCAAACAACTCCTCCACCCGGGGCAGACCCTGGGTAATATCATCGCCCGCCACCCCCCCGGTATGGAAGGTCCGCATGGTCAGCTGGGTGCCCGGCTCGCCGATGGATTGTGCGGCAATAATCCCCACCGCTTCACCAACGTCGACGACCTTCCCGGTGGCCAGGTTGCGCCCGTAGCACTTGACGCAGATCCCGTGACGGGTGCGGCAGGTAAGGACGGAACGGAAGCGCACCTCGGTGATGCCCAGCTTTACGATCTGCTCGGCAATATCCTCATCGATGATCTGATCCCGGTCCACGATGATCTCGCCGGTATCAGGATGGTAGACCGGTTCCAGGGCAAAACGGCCGATGACTCTCTCGATGGCATCCTCAATGGTATTGTCGTTCTCCAGGTATTCGCTTAAACTGATTCCCTGCCCCGTTCCACAGTCTTCTTCGCGGATGATTACATCCTGGACTACGTCTACCAGGCGGCGGGTGAGGTAGCCGGAGTCCGCCGTTTTTAAAGCAGTGTCGGCCAATCCTTTACGGGCACCGTGGGTGGAGATAAAATATTCCAGCACGGTCAGACCCTCGCGGAAATTGGCCTTGATGGGCAAGTCGATAATGCGCCCGGCCGGGTCGGCCATAAGGCCGCGCATCCCGGCAAGCTGGGTTATCTGAGACTCGTTCCCGCGTGCCCCGGAATGGGCCATCATGTAGATGGGATTGAGCCTGTCAAGCCCTTCCATGAGCGAGCGGGTCACCTCATCCTTGGCCTGGCCCCAGATTTCGATGACGCGGTCGTAGCGCTCTTTTTCCGTGATCAGCCCGCGTTGAAAGTTTTCTTCAGTGGCCCAGACCAGTTCCTCGGCTCGCTGCAGGATCTCCTGCTTGTTCGGAGGAATGACGATATCTTCAATCGCTACGGTGACTCCGGCACGGGTGGCATAATGAAATCCAAGCCGCTTTATCTCATCCAGGATCTCCGCCGTCCTGGTATTGCCGTATTTACGGTAACAGCGGAATACCAGGTCTCCCAGGAAATCCTTCTTGATCGGTTCGTTGAGCGGCAGCTTTGTCAAAACTTCTCCCGGATTCAGCCCCCGTATGGAAATGAAGTTTCTTTCAGGCAAGAAATTGTTGAAGTCAGCGTTATTGATATAAGGAAAGTCAGCGGGAAAGACATCGTTAAAGATGATCTTTCCTACGGTGGTCAAAAGCAGCTTCTTGCGGCGGGAGAAGCTCCGCCCTTTGAAACCGGAAGCCTTGACAAATATACGGGCATGCAGATCCAGGTAGCCCAGGCTGTAAGCGGTGATCGCCTCCTCGGGATCGATATAGATCCGTCCCTCACCCCTGGCTCCTTCCTTCTCCAGGGTGAGATAATAACAGCCGAGAACCATGTCCTGGGTTGGCGTAACTACGGGGCGCCCGTCCTTGGGGTTGAGAATGTTTTGCGCCGCGAGCATGAGCACACGCGCCTCCGCCTGGGCTTCCGCTGAGAGGGGTACGTGAACCGCCATCTGGTCCCCGTCAAAGTCGGCGTTGTAGGCAACACAAACCAGCGGGTGAATCTGGATGGCACGTCCCTCCACCAGCACCGGTTCAAAAGCCTGGATCCCCAGGCGATGCAGCGTGGGAGCGCGGTTCAGCAGCACCGGGTGATCCTTGATCACCTCTTCAAGAACATCCCAGACCTCGGGACGGACTTTCTCCACCATGCGCTTGGCGCTCTTGATGTTATGAACCAGCTCGTCATTGACCAGCCTCTTCATCACAAAGGGCTTGAACAGCTCCAGGGCCATCTCCTTGGGCAGGCCGCACTGGTAGAGTTTCAGGTTCGGGCCGACAACGATCACCGAGCGGCCCGAATAATCGACCCGCTTACCCAGGAGATTCTGGCGAAAGCGGCCCTGTTTGCCTTTAAGCATATCGCTCAGGGACTTCAAGGGGCGATTCCCCGGACCGGTCACCGGCCGGCCTCTCCTGCCGTTGTCGATAAGCGCATCAACGGCTTCCTGGAGCATTCGCTTCTCGTTGCGGACAATAATATCGGGAGCCCCCAGGTCGAGAAGCCGCTTCAGGCGATTGTTGCGGTTAATTACCCGGCGGTAGAGATCATTCAAATCAGATGTGGCAAAACGGCCCCCGTCCAGCTGGACCATGGGTCGCAGGTCGGGCGGGATTACCGGAATAACATCGAGGATCATCCATGAAGGCTTGTTGCCCGACTTGCGAAAAGCTTCTACTACTTCCAGGCGCCGGGTGGCGCGCACCTTTTTCTGGCCGCTGGAACTTTTCAGCTCGGCGCGCAGCTCCGCGGCCAGTTCATCCAGGTCGATCTCTTCCAACAGCTTCTTCACCGCTTCGGCGCCCATCTCCGCTTTAAACCCTTTCCCGGCTTTAAAAAGAGGCGCATACTTCTCGCGGTATTCACGGTATTCCGCTTCCGTCAGCAGCTGCTTCTTGCTCAGGATGGTTTCCCCTGGATCAATGACCACGTAAGAGACAAAATAGAGGATTTTTTCCAGGTTCCGCGGCGACATGTCCAGGAGAAGACCCATCCTGCTGGGGATCCCCTTGAAATACCAGATGTGCGAAACCGGGGCGGCAAGCTCAATGTGGCCCATTCTTTCGCGGCGCACCTTGGCCCGGGTTACCTCCACCCCGCAGCGATCGCAGACGATGCCGCGGTAACGGACCCGTTTATACTTGCCGCAATTGCATTCCCAGTCTTTTTGCGGTCCGAATATCTTTTCGCAAAAGAGTCCTTCACGCTCAGGCTTAAGGGTGCGGTAATTAATCGTCTCCGGCTTTTTCACCTCTCCGCGGGACCAGGCCCGAATCTGTTCAGATGAGGCCAAACCAATCTTTAACGCATCAAAGCTGTTTACATCCAAGAAATTTCGCTCCTTTCGCCGGAACTAAGCGTTAATAATTCTTTTTGCGTAATTTTCGAGGTGTGCGGGAGAGCGCACCGTCATCATATTCATCTTCTTCATCTTCACTTTCAGACTCACCTTCCAGCTCTTCCAGATGCTCCAGCGAGATTTCTTCGATCTCACCCGCTTCAACAGCGGCATACGCCAGGGGCATCGTCTCTTCAGAAGGTTCATCTCCCTCCAGGATCTCATCCCCGTCTTTTTCTTCTGCCTCCCCGGGCTCCTCCTCGTCATCTTCCGATGTTATCTCCAATTCATCATCCTCGCCGCTGTCATCCAGATCGCCGTAAGCTGGCAGATCTTCGTCAGGGCCGGTTTCGAGCCCCTCGATATTCACATCAAGGCGGCGGTAATCGGCCTCGTCATCGCCTTCGCGAATCTCCACTTCGCCCTTTTCTTCACTGAGCACCTTCACGTCGAGACAGAGGCTTTGCAGTTCTTTGACCAGGACCTTGAATGATTCGGGAACACCGGGTTCGGGGATGTTCTCTCCCTTGACAATGGCCTCGTAGGTTTTAACCCGCCCGACCACATCGTCGGACTTAACGGTTAAAATCTCCTGCAAGGTGTAGGCGGACCCATATGCTTCCAGGGCCCATACTTCCATTTCACCAAAGCGCTGGCCGCCGAACTGGGCTTTGCCACCCAAAGGCTGCTGCGTCACAAGTGAATAGGGCCCTGTAGAGCGGGCATGGATCTTGTCGTCAACAAGGTGAGCCAGCTTCATCATATAAACATAGCCCACAGTCACTTCGTTATCGAAAGGTTCCCCACTGCGCCCGTCATAAAGGCGAAGTTTGCCGTTTTCCGGCAGTTCGGCTTTTTTTAACGCGGCAAAAACATCATCCTCCACCGCTCCGTCAAACACCGGGGAGGAGATGTAGATCCCCAGCGTTTTCGCCGCCCAGCCCAGGTGAGTCTCCAGGACCTGGCCGATATTCATCCGTGAAGGAACCCCCAGGGGGTTGAGCACAATCTCAACCGGCGTCCCGTCCGGCAAGAAGGGCATATCTTCTTCCGGAAGGATGCGGGCAATGACTCCCTTGTTGCCGTGACGCCCCGCCATCTTGTCACCTTCGGAAATTTTCCGTTTCTGGGCTACGTAGACACGCACCAGTTGATTGACTCCGGGTGAAAGCTCATCACCGGCCTCGCGGGTAAAGACCTTTACATCGACCACAATGCCCGACTCGCCGTGCGGTACCCGCAGCGAAGTGTCTCTGACCTCGCGGGCCTTCTCTCCAAAAATGGCCCGGAGGAGCCGCTCTTCGGCGGTAAGCTCGGTTTCTCCTTTGGGCGTGACCTTGCCGACAAGGATATCTCCGGAGCGCACCTCGGCGCCAATCCGGACAATCCCATTTACGTCCAGGTCCCGCAGGGCATCCTCTCCCACGTTGGGTATATCGCGGGTAATCTCTTCGGGACCCAGTTTTGTATCGCGGGCTTCGCATTCATACTCTTCGATATGAATGGAAGTAAAAGTATCTTCTTGCACCAGCCTTTCGCTGAGCAGAATGGCATCTTCATAGTTGTAACCTTCCCAGGGCAGAAAAGCGGTAAGCACGTTGCGCCCCAGTGCCAGTTCGCCCCGGTTGGTGCAGGCGCCGTCCGCAATCACTTCGCCGGCTTCCACCTTCTGGCCGCGGGTAACAATGGGTTGCTGGTTAATACAGGTGCCCTGGTTGGAGCGCTTAAACTTTTGAAGGACATATATATCAAGGCCACTTCTGCCCCAGGGCGTATAGCCTTCTTCAAACCGCTCCCCGGTGCGTCCGTTGATCCGGTAATTAAGGCCGTCAGGATCTTCATCCCGGCGAACGATAATCTCCGTAGAGGTCACCCGGATGACCTCACCGGGTGACCGGCAGACAACGACCGCGCCTGAATCGTAGGCTACTTTGCTTTCCAGTCCTGTCCCCACCAGCGGCGCCTCGGTTTTAAGAAGCGGCACCGCCTGGCGCTGCATATTCGCACCCATCAGCGCCCGGTTGGCGTCGTCATTTTCAAGGAAGGGAATGAGCGCCGTGGCCACACTGACAAGTTGCTTTGGCGAAACGTCCATATAGTCAACCTCGTTGGGCCTGCGCATCACGGTATCATACTGGTAACGGCAGACCACGCGATTCCCGACAAAACGGCCCTCGCTGTCCAGCTCGGCGTTGGCCTGGGCGATAACATACTTGTCTTCATCATCGGCCGTCAAATACACAATTTCAGAAGTAACCCGCCCCTCTTTTTTGTCAACTTTCCGGTAAGGAGTTTCAATGAAACCGTAGTCGTTGATCCGGGCATAGGTGCTCAAGGAGCCGATGAGGCCGATGTTCGGCCCTTCCGGAGTCTCGATGGGACAAACCCGGCCATAGTGGGAATGGTGGACGTCGCGCACTTCAAAGCCGGCCCGCTCACGGCTCAAGCCGCCTGGGCCAAGAGCACTGAGCCGCCGCTTATGGGTCAACTCAGCCAGGGGGTTGGTCTGATCCATAAACTGGGACAGCTGGCTGCTGCCAAAAAACTCTTTAATGGCAGCGATTACAGGGCGGATGTTGATCAAGGCTTGCGGCGTAATGGCATCCACATCCTGGATGGTCATCCTCTCCCGAACCACCCGCTCCATCCTGGCGAGGCCGATGCGGAACTGGTTCTGCAGCAGTTCACCCACGCCGCGCAGGCGGCGGTTGCCGAGATGATCGATATCGTCAGCCTTGCCTATTCCATCCATCAGGTTGAGGATATAACCCACAGTGGCCACCACGTCCGACGGGGCCAGGTGCTTGGTCTCCGGATCAACCTGTCCGTTGCCTATCACCAGGCAGCTCCCGCCGCGGTGCTTGATCCGGACCCTAAAGATACCGGACTTTTCTATCTTTTGGGCTGTTTCTTCATCCACAACCAGCCCTTCAGAAAACAGCACCTTCCCAGTTTTGGGGTTCGCGATATCCTCGGCCAATTCATGACCGGCAAGGCAATTGACCAGGGAAAACTTTTTATTTACTTTGTAGCGGCCCACCTGGGCAAAGTCATAGCGCCTGCCGTCAAAAAAGAGCGATTCAAATAGTGCGCGGGCGTTGTCTATATTCAGCGGTTCGCCGGGGCGCAGCCGCTTATAGATCTCCAGCAGCCCGCTTTCTACAGAATCGGTATGATCTTTTTCCAGCAGAGCCAGGATCCGGGGATCGTGATCAAAAAGATCCAGTATCTCCTGGTTGCTGCCGTAACCGATGGCCCGGAGCAATACTGTCACCAGCAATTTACGGGTGCGATCAATTTTAACATAAATCCCGTCGTTCACATCTGTCTCAAACTCAAGCCAGGTCCCGCGGTTGGGTATAATCGTGGCGCTGACCAGCTCCTTCCCCGTAGCTCCCGTGGGATCCGGCTTCTTGTCAAAATAAACACCCGGAGAACGAACCATCTGGCTGACGATAACCCTCTCCGCCCCGTTGATAATAAAAGTGCCGTTTTCAGTCATCTTAGGAAAATCACCCATGAAAACCTCTTGCTCTTTCACTTCCCCCGTTTCCTGGTTGATGAGGCGGACATTGACCTTTAACGGTACTGCGTAAGTGGCATCTCTCTCTTTACATTCATCTACGGAGTATTTTGGCTCTCCCAGGGTATAGTCGAAAATTTCCAGAACCAGATTGCCGGTAAAATCCTTAATGGGAGAAATATCCTGAAATATTTCGCCAAGGCCTTTCTCAATAAACCATTCATAGGAGCTGCGCTGGACATCAATTAAATTGGGAAGCTCGAGAATCTCTTGAATCTGGGCGTAACTTCGCCGTTTTCTAACCCCGGAGGCGACTTGAATAGACATGAAAAAAAATCACTCCCCCTAGACCTGGTTGATGATTAAAACAAATGGGAAGCCTGGCCTGAAAAACAGATAGGCATTTTACTATTGTTTCCTTTTGGGCAAATAATTATTCAGAAGACCAAAATAAAGCGCAGCGTCTACACTCCTAGACATTCTAAGATACTATCATATCTGAATAGGACTGTCAAACATATTTTGATTATTTTTTGGGGTTTACAGCAAGGGGAAAGGAACTATCCCCAAAGCTGTTTGGCATTGGCGGGGGAGCGTGGAAGCCCGCCCCCAGGTAATTGAGAGGTGAAAGACATTCGTTTCATGCAAGTGTCAACACTTAACCACTCATTACCACAAAAATATAAGTGGGGCTGAACCCGGAAGGGACAGCCCCAGCAGTTTACTTCAGCTCGACAGAGCCGCCGGCCTCTTCGATCTTGGCCTTTATTGATTCCGCCTCTTCTTTGCCGATCTTCTCTTTTACCGGCTTGGGAGCGCTATCCACCAGCTCCTTCGCCTCTTTGAGACCCAACCCGGTAATCTCGCGGACAATTTTGATTACCTGGATCTTCTTCTCGCCCGGTCCGGTGAGGATAACATCAAACTCATCTTTTTCTTCTTCGGCAGCTTCAGCCGGCGCGCCCGCCGGAGCAGCTACCACAGCGGCCGGAGCCGCCGCGCTGACTCCGAATTCTTCTTCCAGGGCCTTGACCAGTTCGGAAAGCTCGAGCACGGTCATGCCCTTAACAATTTCCATAATCTCATTCACTTTGGACATTTGATCTACTCCTTTAATTTAATAATATTCGTTTTTAAAATTTTCTCTAGGCCGTCTCTTTCAGGCGGCGAACCGCGTCCAGGGCGTAGACCAGCTTGCGGATATTACCCTGCAAGACATTGGCCAGCCCTGCCATAGGTGCCTGGAAACCTCCACAAACCCGGGCCAGCAAAACTTCGCGGGGCGGAATCTCTCCCAGCTCCTTAATCTGTGCCGGTGCAAGCAACTGCCCCGATAGAAGCCCTCCTTTAAGCGAGAGAGCCTCGTGCTCCCGGCTGAATTCAAGGATAACCCGTGCCGCTCCGACGGGATCGGCAGCGGTATAAGCTATCGCGGTAGGGCCTTCAAAATAAGGCTCCAGCTTCTCAAGGCCAATCTTGCGGCAGGCCAGCTTGGTAAGGGTGTTTTTTACCACCCGGTAGTGGCACTGTTCGGCTTTGAGGCGGCGGCGCAGATCGGTAACAGAGGACACATTAAGACCGCGGTAGTCGGCCACTATGATCATATCCGCCTGCTCCAGCTCACGGGCAATCTCTTCAACAAACTCTTCTTTGGCCTTTTTGGAAATCAAATAATCACCTCCTCAATCTCCGGCCAGAAATCTTTGGCGGCCTTCACTTCAATATAAATAAAGGCTTTCCGTAAACGGAAAGCCTGATTATGCGCTGGTGTATTCTGGCAGGCGCTTTCATCTCTCCTCGGCAGGCGGCCCGGGGGCCATTAAACAATGCGTGCCTGCTGTCTACGGAATTTAATATAATATTTTACCCGCATTAATTATATTCGTATTTTAATTACTTGCCAAGGGCAGCCGCTTTTTGAGGACTGATCTTGATGCCCGGTCCCATTGTCGAACTCACACTGACAGACCGGAGGTACTGTCCTTTGGCTGCCGGCGGCTTCGCTTTAAGCAATGCCTCGATGACGCTATAAAAATTTTGTTGCAGTTGTTCCGGGGAAAAAGAAACCTTCCCGATAGGCACATGAACGTTTCCAGCCTTCTCGGTGCGAAATTCCACCTTCCCCGCTTTAATTTCCGCAATGGCCCGGGCAAGATCAAATGTTACCGTGCCGCTTTTCGGGTTGGGCATGAGGCCGCGCGGCCCGAGTATTTTACCGAGCTTGCCCACAGCCGCCATCATATCAGGAGTAGCCACAGCCACGTCAAAATCGAGCCAGCCCCCCTGTATCTTCTCAGCCAGCTCTTCTCCGCCGACAAAGTCAGCGCCGGCTGATTCAGCTTCTTTGGCCTTATCTCCCTTGGCGAAAACCAGGACCCGCACTTTCTTTCCAGTCCCATGGGGCAGGACCACTGCTCCCCTGACCTGCTGGTCGGCGTGCTTCGGGTTGACCCCCAGCCGGACGGCCAGCTCCACTGTCTCATCAAAAGCAGCCCGGCTGAACTCTTTTACCATCTCCAGGGCTTCTTCCGGAGAGTAGTGCGCATCGTGTTTAATTTGTTGCCTTGTTTCTCTGTATTTCTTGCCGTGCTTTGCCATACTCGTTTTCCCTCCTGTGGTCCCGGCGGGCTCTGCAGCCCTCCCACATATTTCTATTGCCAAGCCCTTCGCCCGCGGTATTGGGGCGATTTACGGCCCTATAGTAATGCCCATGCTGCGGGCGGTTCCCTCAATGATCCGGGTAGCCGCTTCGAGATCGTCGGCATTCAAATCCTCCATCTTTGTTTTAGCGATCTCGACAACCTTGGCCCGCGGCACCGTGGCCACCTTAACCCGGTTCGGTTCACCGGAAGCCTTATCCAACCCCGCCGCCTTCTTTAACAGTACGGAGGCGGGGGGCGTCTTGGTGACGAAAGTGAACGAGCGATCTTCATAAACCGTGATTTCAACGGGAATGATCAACCCGGCATCCTTTGCTGTTCTCTCGTTGAACTCCTTGCAAAAGGCCATGATATTCACAGCGTGCTGGCCTAGCGCCGGACCCACAGGGGGAGCCGGTGTGGCCTTGCCTGCCGGTATCTGCAATTTGGCCATGCCAATAATTTTTTTCTTCTTCGCCATAAAAACAACCTCCCGCAACAGATGCTGTCGCTTAGAATTTCTCCACCTGGTGAAAACCGAGTTCGACCGGTGTTTCACGTCCAAACATGGAGACCAATACCTTGACTGTGCCTTTTTCCTGGTTGATCTCTTCAACCGTTCCTTCAAAATTTTTAAAGGGCCCGCTGATCACGCGGACAACCTGGCCCACCTCAAAATCTATGCGAGGTTTGCCTTCTGCAGCCATTCCCATCTGGCGCATGATCCGGTTAATTTCTTTTTCACTCAAAGAGACCGGCTTGGAACCGGGCCCAACAAAACCGGTTACCCCGGGAGTGTTGCGGACCACAGACCACGAATCGTCATCGAGGATCATCTCGACCATGACATAACCGGGGAAAACTTTTTTTTCCACGGTTTTTTTCTGGCCGCCCTTGCTTGTTATCTCCTTCTCCGTGGGAACCAGGATCCGGAAAATGCGGTCTTTCATATTCATCGATTCCACCCGCCGGGTCAGGTTGGTTTCTACCCTGTTTTCATATCCGGCATAGGTATGGATAACATACCATTTCTTATCCGGAGATTCGTTTTCCGGTTCCTTTTCCGTTTCCACGGACAAAGGCGTATCTGGAAGCCTCTCCAACATCTCACTCCTCCAGGAAAAATGCCGCGCTACCGCTTAACAACCAGTTGCAGTATTTTCAAAAAGAGGGCATCAAGGCCCCAAAAGAGAATTCCAAAGATGACCACCGTAACAACTACTACGCCCGTGTAAACAACAAATTCTCTTTTGTCGGGCCACTGAACTTTTTTCAGCTCCATGCGCACCTCGCGCAGGTACTTTAGCAGTCGGTTGATTAGTTTCATAAAATCAAAAACCTTTCCGGTGAAAAGAAATCGCCCTACTTTGTTTCTTTATGCAGCGTATGCTCTCTGCAGCGGGAGCAGTACTTTTTCATCTCAATTCTTTCCGGGTTGTTCTTCTTGTTCTTCCGGCTGCTGTAGTTACGCTCCTGGCATTTTGTACAGGCCAGATGTATCGTTACACGCATTGTCAGCCACCTTCCATGCAATCCAATCTACCACAAAACGGTCCGGCATGTCAATAAATATCAAGCCAATAAGGCATAATAAAGGGGCGGGTATACCCGCCCCGGCGGTTTATAGCAACTACTCCGTCACTTCGGTGACCACGCCGGCGCCCACGGTGCGGCCCCCTTCGCGAATGGCGAAGCGCAGGCCCGTCTCAATGGCCACCGGGGTAATCAGTTCAATGTCCATATTGATATCATCACCGGGCATGACCATCTCTACACCGGCCGGCAGACTGATGGTGCCGGTCACATCGGTGGTGCGCACATAAAACTGGGGCCGGTAGCCCTGGAAGAAAGGCGTAT
>JAAZHP010000110.1 GCA_012510625.1 Bacillota bacterium | reverse complement strand
TCTTCATCAAACTCTTCCATGCCGCCCTCAAAGAGCAGGTCGGCCAGGTAAAAGCCGGGGGGCAGCGGTTTTTGGATGGCTCCGGGTATGGCGATGCAGAGCATACCGCCGCTTTTGGCTGCCTTCACCCCATGCACTGAATCTTCAATGACCACGCAGCACTCCGGCGGAAGCGCAAGGCGGCGGGCGCTCTCCAGGAAAATCTGCGGATCGGGCTTTCCGCGCTCCACCTCTTCGGAGGAGATAACCACGGTGAAATAATCCTTCAGTCCGGTAATGGCCAGCAATTCGTCGATTACAGCCGGCGATGAACCTGAAGCCAGGGCCAGGGGATACCCTGCCTTTTTCAATCTCTCAAGCAGCCGCACGGTTTTGGGAAAGATCTTTATTCCATTCCTGGACATCTCCAGGTAGTAGCTGTTTTTCTTCTCCAGGAGCTTCTCGGGCGAATCGGGCAGGTTGAATCTTTCCCGGTACGCTCTCATCATGTCCAGATTGCCCATGCCGACATACTCTTTCTTCATTTCCCGGGTAAAGCTGATCCCGTATTCCTTCAGCATCTTTTGATCTGCAGCAGTATAAAGTCCGACGCTGTCGATGAGCGTTCCATCAAGATCAAAGATGGCTCCTTGAACCTTAGGAATCGCTTTTGTCTTGTTCATGATAGACAACTCACTTCCAAAAAAAATTTTTCTACCCCATTTTAATTTGACCACTTTCTGCAATTCCCTGCCTCGCAGCTGCCGCACCCTTGCTCTGCCGTAGGCGGCTCATGAGCCGCCCCTACAAATTTGGTGAAACAAAGTGGGGGGCTGTCCCAAAAGTGCAGCCCCCTACACGTTGTCCCGAATACCCTTTATGTCATCCTAGGCAGCCCTCTAATGTCATCCTGGGCGAAGCGAAGGATCTCCAAATCAGGTTCGCTGCCAGCTGCTGAGTCCCCCTTTTAAAAAAGGAGGATTTAGGGAGATTGTGCTTTTCCCGACCTGCTAATCCACGCAGGGGTAATGTTTTTTTTAAAATCCCCCCCGGCCCCCCTTTTTCAAAGGGGGGAGTTCATAGAAGTCTTTTCCATAGGGGGGTGTTCATAGAAGTCTTTTCCAAAGGGGGAGCTTGTCCTGAGACCCTTTATTCATCCTGGGCGATACGGCTATATCCGATGCGGCATTTTCCAAATGACTTTAATCTCCGAGCAGGCGGCGGTGCTGCTCCTCGATGATCAGGTTGTGGCGCAGGATTTTGCCAAAAACTGACTTGGGAAGTTCACTGCGGATCTCAACCTGCCGGGGCACCTTATACTTCACCAGCCTGGCGCGGCAGAAGTCGATAATTTCCTCCGGCGTGGCTGCGGTGTTATCTTTAAGGACCACGAAAGCCTTGATCACTTCGCCAAAATGCTTCTCGGGGACCCCGATGCAGACCGTCTCGGCCACATGGGGATGACTGAGAATTATCTCTTCCACCTCGCGCGGGAAGATCTTATACCCGGCGTAGTTAATCATATTAAATTTGCGATCAATGATATAGAAATAGCCGTCTTCATCCATCCGGGCGATATCCCCGGTATAGAGCCAGCCGTTGCGCAGGGCGCGGACGGTTTTATTGGGGAGATTCCAGTAGCCCTTCATCACCTGGGGGCCCTTAATAATTAACTCGCCCACCTCGCCGGCCGGCAGCTCCCGCTCTCCAGTGTCCAGGTCCACAATTTTACAGTCGGTGCCAGGATAGGGAACTCCTACACTGCCCGGCTTGCGCACTCCAATAAAAGGGTTGCAATGGCTAATGGGCGAGGCTTCGGCAAGCCCGTAACCTTCCAATATACTGCAGCCGGTCTTCTCTTCAAAAAGCTCTATGGCCTCTACGGGCATGGGCGAATCGCCGCTGATACATATTTTAATTGACTCCAGGTTGAATTTTTCAATATCGGGATGGTGAAGCAGCTCCAGGAAGAGATCGGGCACCCCCGGGAGAATGGCCGGTTTGTATTGCTGGATTAATTCCAGAACCATATCGATATCAATAAAGGGCACCAGGATCTGCCCGGATGGGATGGTCAGCCCCGCGTTGAGGCAGCAGGTTAACCCGTAAGTGTCGAAAAAAGGCATCAAGGCAAGGCATAAAATTTCCTCACCGGCAAAACGCTCTATCCACTCGCGCAGTATCTCCCTGGTCATCCAGGCATTGGCTAGGAGATTGGCATGGGTAAGCATGGCTCCCTTGGGGAATCCGGTGGTGCCGCTGGTATACTGCAGCACGGCGATGTCGTCTTCAGGGTTGACCAGGACATGGGGAGGCTCCGGCCGGGCTTGCTGCAATATTTCTTCCAGGTAAAGAACATCTGCTTCGATTTTATCCCCGATCAAGGGGGTAATAATTATATTATCCACAGCCTGCTCCAGCATGGCCTCTTCAATCATGGAGAACATGGCATCAGCAACTACAAGAGCCCTTGCTTTTGTGTCCCTGACGATAAAGCCCAGCTCTTTCGGCGTTAAAAGGGGATTGATCTGAACTACGACCAGGCCCTGGCGCATGGCCCCATAGAAGCTATAGACATAAGCCGGGGAGTTGGGGACCATCAAGGCGACCCGGTCTCCCTTCTTAAGGCCCATTTCGGCATAAACGGCGGCCAGGCGATCAATATTTGAAATCATTTCTTGATAAGTGATCTGATCCTGGTTATAAATCAGCGCAGTCTTTTCAGGATATTGATCTGCCGCCTCTTTTAAATATTGATACAAGGACAACCTGGGATAATCAAATTCCCACCGTGCAGGATAATTCTTTAGCCAGGGCCGCGATTCCATATATCTAACAAACCCCCTTAACTCTAATGCTTATGAAGTTTTCGTCTAAAAGACACTAAATATAAACATTTCTTACTATCAATATTTCGGCAAAAACTTCAATAATCCTTCATCTAACAAGGTAAGCATTGACTTGCCTTCTTTTACTTTCCATCAGTGAATTCAGGCCCACATGATCCTGTCGCGCCTCACTAAATGCCTGTTGCAGAATATTCCCCGCCGCAAAAGGTTGTCAACCCGGGCATTAAAAAACCCGGCCCGCTGACCGGGCCGGGTTATCGCAAGCACGGTTCAGGCGTAAAGGCCCGACCGGTGCGCCTTTAGATAACCGGCGCAGTACGGGTCATTGCCGAGCAAGGCCCGGGAGCCGTAGAGAAGGCCCATCATGGTCCGATCGAGAGGATCGAGAATGTAGGCATCCATGCCCGCGGTCATGGCCTGGATCATGAAGATCTGGTTGAGAATTTTCCGGTTGGGCAGTCCGAAGCTGATATTGCTCAGCCCGCAGATCTTATGCACCTCCGGGTAGCGCTCGCTGATATAGCGGACCGCTTCGTGCACATCGCGGCCGAAACTGTTTCCAGTGCTAATGGGCTTGACCAGGGGATCCAGGTAGATATCCCCGGGCGGTATGCCGTCCCTGATGAGGTCGCCAATCAATTTTCCGGCGATCCTGATGCGATCGGCGGCCGTTTCCGGCATCCCGCTGTCATCCATTAACAGGGCCACAACTTTCGCTTTATACTTCCGCACAAGCGGCAGCACCGCCGCATAGCGGCCGCTTTCAGCGGTGATGGAGTTAAGCATGATCGGCCTATCGCTGCGCTGTGCCGCCTCCAACCCGGCGGCAAGGGCGCCGGCGGCCGGGCTGTCGATACAAAGCGGCGCATCGCAGACTTCCTGGATGCACTGCACCAGCCACTGCATCGTTTCTTCTTCATCGTCAATCCGGGTTCCACAGTTGATGTCAATATAATCTGCTCCCGCCGCTGCCTGGCTTAAAGCCAGCCGCTGGATCGCGGCGCTGTCCCGGCCTTCAATAGCCAGGCGGACCGCTTTGCGGCTGCTGTTGATCAATTCACCGACAATGAGCACGGCGAATCACCTCCCCAAATTTGCGCCTCTTCATTTACAGAGCGATTTCTCTGCCCCCTGCATAACCTTCTCCATTTCAGCCTGCAGCTCCGGCCCAAGATACTCTTTCCTGGGCTTGCCGAGAATCTGCCTGGCTTTCTCCCGGGCAAAGAGACGCATATCTTTTTTCGGTGAGTTTACCCACACTTCGTGAGATTCACGGTTGACCAGCCTGGGGATATAATGTTCGCCGTCGCGCAGAAGCCGCTTCGTGCTTTTATGGGAGAGAAAATGCCCCCCCGCGCCGATCTCGGCAATGACATCGTCGAAAATATATTCTTCGCCGCCGCGGATCCCCTCTTTGATCCGGTTTATATAACCGAAGAGCTCTTCGTCGATAATCAACTGCTCATAGTAGAGGCACTGGCAGGTCTCCACCAGGCCTGCGCCGCCCAAAATATCGGTCCCGCTCAGCCAGGGCACAATCCCCGAAGCCACCTTTTCCAGCGCTGCCTGGATCCCCGGCTCCTTGGCGTCGCTGGCCAGACCGCTGGCGAAGCTGGGCAGGCCGTAATAGCGGGCCATTTCCGCGCAGGCGGCGTTCTGAAGCCCTTCCTCCGGGGAGCCCACGGCAAAGAGCCCGGTGCGCATGTCAAGAATCCCCGAAGAAGAGCCGTAGATGAGCGGCGTGCCCGGCTGATAGCTCTGGAAGATGGTCAGAGCGGCGAGCACCTCGATGTTGTTGAGGAGAACAGATCCCAGGAGGCTCACCGGAGCGGTCGCTCCGGCAATGGGCATGGGCAGAATATTGATGGGAACATGAAATTCCGTCAACTCCAGCGCCGCTTCCATCATTTCGGGATCATATCCCAGCGGTGATACCGGGCAGCAGACTACGGAAAATATGTTTCTTTCCTTGATCTTCTTCCGGTCCCCCAGCACCACCTCGAGCAGTTCAATGAAAAAGGGAACCTGTTGCGGGGTAAAGACATCGGTCTGCACATGCTTGCCCGTATAGCGGTAGGCGGTGGCCAGCTCCCTGAGGGTGCGCACCTCTGACGGCGCATCCAGGGCGCTGATGATAGGCCAGTAAAGGCTGATATAGTCAAGGCTATCGCAGAGCGCCACGGTGTCGGCAAAATCCTGCATCGTCGATTCCCTGCGCTGCCCCGTCTCCAGGTCGCAAACGTAGCAGCCCTGCCCGTCCGTGGAAAGATATGATTTCCCTGCCCCCATCGGCAGGTCCTTCGCCGGATCGAGGCCGCCGAGCATGAATTTCCCCGGCGCCGCCTCCAGGGATTTTACAACCAGTTCCGGCGGAAATTTAATCGTCCCCTCCGACGCCTCTACCTGGCAGCCGTGCTGCTCCATGAGGTCGAGAATCCGCTTGCTCTTGATCTTGATGCCCGTTTTCTGCAGCAGCTGCAGGGTCTTTTCATGAATAAGGGCCTTGTCATCTTCTGACAATACATTGATTTTAATCATGTTGCTGCCTCCTTTCTTCCAGGCCGGCTCCGGGCGGCGATTAAAGGGGCGGGTCCCTCACCACCCGCCCTCGCTGTCCCCGGTTGGACGGAGAGGGACCCGCAGCCGCATCACCCGCCCGGCTCAAAATTTACTCTTTGCTCTTTTTAGCCAGCTTTACCGCGGCCACGGCGTCTTCCGCGTAGCCATCCGCCCCGATCTTCTCCGCCCATTCGCTGCTTACCGGGGCGCCGCCGACAAAAACCTTGACCTTGTCGCGCAGCCCCGCCTCTTTAAGGGCGTCGATGACCTCCTGCTGTTTCGGCATGGTGCTGGTCAGCAGGGCGCTTAATCCCAAAAAGTCAGGCTCCTTTGTTTTAATCTCTTCGATAAATCTCTCCGCAGAGACGTCAATGCCAAGATCAAAGACCTCAAAACCGGCCGCGGAGAGCATGGAGGCGACAATGCTCTTGCCGATATCGTGCATATCGCCTTCCACGGTGCCGATAACAAATTTCCCGGCGCTCTGCCAGGCGTCCTCTTTCTTCCTCAGCTCGGGAAGCAGCAGCTCCATGGCCGCCTTTGTGGCCTCGCCGGCCGTGATCAGCTCGGGCAAAAAGAACTCCTCGGCTTCAAAAAGGGCTCCCGCCTTTTCGATGCCGGGAATGCAGCCCTTGTTTAATACCTCCAGCGGCTCCAGGCCGTCAGCAAGCGCTTTTTTAACCAGTGCTGCCGTTTCCTCCACGTCGCCGTCAAGAATTGCCGCTTTGATCTTTTCAAACACAGCCAATCCCTCCTTATAGATATAAATCAATCCTTAGCTGTAGTGCTGTCTTAGCCTTGCCCCAGTATATCCCGGCGCGCGCTCTGCATCAGATCGTCCATCTCTTTTAGCAGCCCCTCTTCGAGGGGTGGGACTTTGTGCGTGGCGAGGATGGACCTGGCCTTCTCCCTGGCCCTTTCGATATAGCTGCCTTCGCCCGGGTCCAAGACAAAATTGTCCCGCAGTCTCCTGGTCCAGAGCTCTTTCCGGAAATGGCGCACGGTATGCTTATGCGACAGAAAATGACCGGCCGGGCCGATCTCGTCGATCACGTCAAGCGCCAGGGTCCCGGCATCAACTGAAAACTGGCGCAGATAGGCGGCAGCATGCGCGTATACCTCCGCATCCATGACCAGGTTTACCAGCGAGCCGCTGATAGCGCTGTCCCGTGAACCCAGCCAGGAAGAGAGATCGGTCCAGGTGGCCTGGCTGATGAGCACCCGCAATACATTTCTTTCAAAAGCGGTGAGATCGGCAGGCAGCTCTTCTGAAGAGCCGTGCGCCACCATGCTGGGTATGCCATAGAAACGCGCCATCTGGGCCATGGCTGCGCCGATAAGGGGGTACTCGGGGGCGGCGTAATTGACCTCGCCGCTGCGCATATCCGCCGGCCCGGAGTCCGATGCATAAACCATGGGCGCTTCAGGGTTGGCGCATTTCAAAATAACCAGTGTGGCCAGCTCTTCGGCGTTGGCCATGACCAGGATCCCGGCCATCGTTGCCGGGGCCGTGGTTCCCCCCAGGGCCATATTCATGGGTACCACCGGGATGCCCGCTTCCGCCAGGACCACCATGGCCTCCACGGTATCTTTTTCAAAGGTCAGCGGCGATACCGGCGAAGCCACTGCCGAAAAAATGGGGTTTTGACGCAGCTTCTCCTCTCCTCCGGCTACCGCCGCGGCAAGGCGAACTTGCCACCGGGCTGTCTTCTCCGCAGAGCAGGAGCACTGGATATGTTTCCTGGTATGCCGCAGCGATATATCGAGGGCGGAAAGCTCCTCCAACGGAGGAGGCCCGTCTGTGGGCATAGCGAGGGGCCAGAAAAAGGCCACCGCATCCAGGTAGTCAGCCACCACGGCAAAGTCACGCAGGTCTTGCCCCGTGGAGCTCCGCTTCTCGTCTGTCTCCAGGTCATGGACAAATGGCGCGTAGCCGCTGGTGGCATTTAAGGTGCTCCCTGAGGGAACGGTCAAATGCCAGGCGGGATCGCGCGCCGTCAGGACAAATTGCCGCCGGACTTGCTTAATGGCCTCTGTGGCCATCTCCCGGGGCAGCCTGACCTTGCTGCCCTCTTCCCTGGCCCCGTGCCGCGCCAGCAGCCGGCGCACCTTTTCACTTTCTACTTTAATCCCTGTCTTTTCCAGTACAGCAAGGCTGGCTTCGTGGATTTGTGCCGCTTCATCGCCGTTTAAGAAGCCAAATAGCGCTTTCATCTTTTCTGTTCTCCACCTTCCGCAAGCTCCGCTTCAGCTCTTTCAATGATGTCGCGCAGCTGTTTACTCACCGCCGGATCGAGCGGGGCGGGCTTATGGTTCTGGAGCAGCTGCAGCGCCTCCTCGCGCGCCCGCTGGGCCATGTCCTTGCCTCCCCGGGCCATCCAGCGGTCCCTCATCCGCCGGTCGATTAGCTTTGACCTGGACTGCTCCTGGTTCATGAAACGGCGCGTATGTTTCTGGCTGAGGTAATTTCCACCGGCGCCTACCGCTTTGATTACCTCTACCGCCAACGTATCGTCGTTTACAGCCATGCCTTGAAGCGTCCGCTTAATCATCCTCACAATCTCGGCATCGATGAGCAGCTGCTCGTAGCTGAAAGTGATCCCCAGCTCCAGCATGCCCATGCCGTAGATGATATTGCTGCCGGCCAGGGCGGGTAAAATGGCGGTAATCGTCTTCTCATGACCCGCCTGGGCATCGGGCAGCTTGCTGTCTCCCTAAGTCCCTCCCACGTCGGTGGGGATTTTGTAAAAGTGTCCCAGCTGCCCCACGGCGGCGCCGATCATACCGTGCTCCGGCGCCCCCACCGGGCTAGTGGTGTAAAGAAGATCCATTATGGTCGTCGAGCTGCCGTAAATCACCGGCGCTCCCTTCCGGACCAATTGGGCCAGGACGATGCCGCCCAATATCTCGGCGTTTGTCACTACCAGGGTGCCGGCCAGGGTTACCGGAGAGGTGCCCCCGGCCATAGCCATGGAGAGAATATCGCAGGGCAGGCCCGCCCTGGCGCATTCGATAATGATCTCAGTGCTGAAATCATGCAGCTCCAGGGGGCTGTTCGGGCAGGTCCCCATGGAGACTATGGGGCGCTCCCGCAGTTTCTCCTTTCCCCCGGCCACCGCGGCGGCCATCTCGATAAAGTAGCGCGTGCCCCAGGCTCCCGAGGTGTCATGCCCAAAATGCTTGGAAGTGTTGTGAAAGACCGCTTCGGCTTCATGCAGCTCCCTGGTCTCTTCCGGCACATCCTGGGCCGTAACAGCTATGGTAAACATGTCCACCTCGTCCAGGGCATCGCAGATCCGGGCCACATCGCCCAAGTCCTGTTTCGTAGATTTCCGCAGTTCCCCGGTTTCGGGATCCATCATCATGATCCCGGTCCCGAAATTGGTAAAGGTGACCCTCGTTCCCTCGAGGAAAACATCGTACTTGGGATCCCTTCCCGCCATCAATATCCGGGAAGGGGCCGCCTCAATGGCATCTTCAACCACGCGGCGGGGAATTTTTACAATATTGTTCTCCTTGTCCACATCACAGCCCGCGGCGGCGTAAATATCCAGGGCTTCATCACCGAATACTTTCAGCCCGCTCTCTGCGAGCACCCGCAGGGTGGCCTCATGGATTGCCTCCAGGTCGTGGGTTGAGAGGAACTGCAGCCCCAAACCCTTCACCACGTTCATTCCCTCCGACACTCCTTTCCTTATTGTATTGCCAGGCGCCATCGCCGCAGGAGCCACAGTATCGCCGGGGCGCTTCACTGCAGCGCCGGCCCTGCCCGGCTCATGTTCCTTTGCCCAATCGCCGGAGACAGTTCACCGGAATTTCCAAAACCCCGGCGATATTGCGCTTCGCCTCCAGGCCCCGCGCATATCCGGGCAGCGAGTAGACCAGGCCCAGGTCAAGCTCTCTCCTCACTTCGGTCATGACCTCCTCGTTGGCCAGGTCGAGTACGCCAATCCCCAGCTTTCCGGCAACATATTCTTTGGCCGCCTCTGTTTTCAGCCCCCGGGACATTTGCACCCGCGCCACCAGATCTCCGGCGGTGCGGATTCCGCCCATGCCCGAAGCCAGGGCGTGAGTTATGGCCATGCCAAAGGGATCGCCGACGCCCACCTATAAGCCGTCCAGACGGCCAATCTCCGCCATCGCCTTTGAGACCCGGGAAACGGCATCAGGCGAGGGGATTTCGCTCATCGGCACCCCGCCCACGCCCATTCCCACATTGGCGTGAACGGGAATGTCAACGGCATCGACGCAGGCTTTGACATAAGTAAGGGCGCGGGCCAGGTTCCAGGGGAAGGACCGGTTAGTCCTGGTATTGATGGCCGGACCGAAAATGGTGGCGCCTGCGCTCTGCACCACCGCCGCCTGCTCGTGCGGCGGCAGCCCGGCCAGGCGAACGCCCTTGTAATAGAGTTCACCGTGCATCCCCAGCAGGATCTCGCCGGCCATGCCCACCATAATGGGCATCTCCGGGTATTTATCTTTCAGGATCTCCACCGCGCGGAGGGTGGCCAAAAAGTCGGCGTCCCCGGCTGCGCCGGTGGTATCAAAGTTTAACCCATCGGCTCCCGCTTCGTAGAGCAGGCCGGCCACGTAAACCATGTCCTTCGTGGCATACTCCATGGCCTCTTCCTGGCAGGCCCGCGCTTCGCTGATCTTGCCCTGGGGGAGAAGCTCCGCCGGGTTGGGCACGGGGCCGTCAGGCTGCGTATAGAGCCCCAGGTTAGGCATGGCCCCGTAGAACACGGGCAGCACGGTATTGATTAAGATCCGCTGCATGATCTGCTGCTCTGAAACAACTACCGATTTCACCGCTTTGTAGCTGTAGTCCCAGTTGCCCAGCTCCGCAGTATCGGCGCAGACAATCCTTTCCCAGATCTCCACCCCGGTGGAGCGGCATACCGGTATTCCCGCTGAAGGCTCGTCATCGCCGGTCACCACCACACCGTCGGTGGTCAATACGATCTCGCGCCCTCTTTCCACGCTGACAAACCTGGCCTCCGTGGTCATGATCTCCAGCAGATGCAGGATTTCGCTCTCGCTCAGCGGGGCAATCTTCGCCTTTTCCGAGGCGTCTGCCATGCCCGCCTCCAGCTCCGCCTTGATCTCCTCGCGGGTCATCTGCTCCAGGTAGCCGTCGCCCATGCGCACGTAATACTTTTTCAATGTCTTGAAAGCACCCCCTTTCCGTCTCCCGGGCTTCCGCCACCCTCAAGGTGGGGAAGCGTTCCGGGAGATAGGATTATGGCAGTACCTATACGAATCCAGGATTCTTACTCTCTTCCTGCAGGCCGCGCACCCTTTTCCCGGCAGGATTTACAGGTCAGCTCTCTGCGGGATGCGTGCCAGCGCCACCGCGCCGTGAATCAGCCCTCCCGCGGCCAGTAGAAAGAGGAAGACCACGATACCGGTAATCAGCCCTTTA
>JAAZHP010000109.1 GCA_012510625.1 Bacillota bacterium | reverse complement strand
TCGACCGCCTTTACGAGATGTTCGCCCTGGAAGACGTTCTCGCCGGGCTGCAGTCGCCTCCGGGACGGCCGCCCAAGTATAAGGGCCGGTAAGGGCGCGTAATAAGAGAGGAACGCCCGGCCGGGCGGGCGTAACTGGGATAAGGACCGGTAAAAGAGAGTTGTTGGTTCCCGGAGTACCGAAATATTTACGGCTGTATCAGACAGGACCGGAGCAGTACTTGGGGACATTTGACAAAAGAGAAATTGTTAACTATTATTTGTATAGAAGTATATTCTTATATAACAATAAAACAATTTCTCCACTTAAGACGCCCCGGAAACATTGTCTGGCAAAAGAGCCGTACAGGTTGGGGGTGATGCTGAGGACCGCTGGAGGTTCTTTCCGGAAGCTTCATATTGATAATTAAACCCAGGTTATCTGATAAGCAATAGTTGAAAGGAGTGAACAGCGTGATCTTCAGTATTAATTCACCGCCACAAGTTCTTTTTGGCAGCGGCTCTTCCGAGCAAACTGGACAAAAACTAAAAGAACTCGGATGCAGAAAAGTCCTCTGCGTTCATGGGAAGAATGTTCAAAAAAGCGGCATAGCCGACCGGGTTATAAGTGCAATTACAAATGAGGGCATTGAAGTTGTCCGTTTCGCGGAAGTAGTCGCCGATCCCCCTGACGAAGTAATTGAGAAGGGAGCCGCCATTGCCAAGAAGGAGGAAGTAGACGGAATCGTCGGTATCGGCGGCGGAAGCGCCCTTGATACGGCCAAGGCAATCAATGTCCTTCTGGGTAATCCCTCGCCCATTACCCGCTATCATGACAAGAGCATCGAGATTCTACCGGGCAAGGTGCTGGTCTTGCTTCCCACTACCGCAGGCACGGGCAGCGAAGTAAACAACGTAAGCGTGGTTACTGACACGAAGAAGAACGTAAAAAGCGGCGTAAAGGGGAAGGCCTGCGTGGCCGACCTGGCGATAGTGGATCCCCAATTTACCCTGGGCCTGCCGGCCAGAGCCACCGCGATAACCGGCATGGATACGCTTGCTCACGGGATTGAGTCGATGACAACTATTCTGGCCAATCCCATGGCTGATATGCTCGATGAGAAGGTGATCGAGCTCGTAACCCGCTTCCTTCCCGTGGCCGTCGAGAACGGAAATGATCTTAAAGCCAGAACAAATCTGAGCTTTGCGGCCATGCTTGCCGGCATGGCTTTTGACAATACCGTGCTCCATCTCGGCCATGCCATCGCTCACTCCATGGGCGCCGTTTACCATATTCCCCACGGCATAGCATGCTCCATCGCCCTACCGGAAGTAATCGAATATATCGTAGACGTGCACCCGGAAAAGATCAAAACTATCGGCTCAATCATGGGGCTGAATCTGGAGGGCCTGTCGATCCAGGAAACAGGAAAGGCGGTAGCCGGCAAAGTCAGGGATTTTGCAAAGAGCATGGGCATGCCTACAATGAAAGAGCTGAACCTCGATAAAAACCTGCTGGAGAAGGTGGCCGAAATGGCGCCGCATGACGACTGCGCCGCATTTATGCCCAAGGAGGCCCCACAGGAAACGATACTGGAGCTTCTATACAAAGCTTATGAACGCTGAGGTCGTGCCGCTTGAGGGTGGTAAGCCGGTCTTAACCGGTTAATAATATAGAAAGGATGATCATGTATGCTGGAGGGCGGCTATACCGGCAAGATACTAAGAGTTAACCTGTCTGACCAGAGCTACAGTATTGAAGATACATCCGTGCAAATGGCGCGTGATTTCATAGGCGGAGCGGGTTTTGGGATCAAAATACTTATAGACGAGGTTCCGGCAAAGACCGATCCCATGGGCGAGGCCAACAAGATTATCTTTGCGCCTGGCCCCTTTACCGGGACCAGAGTGCCTTGCTCCGGCCGGATGGCAGTTGTGGCGAAGTCGCCGCTCACCGGGGCGGTGGGGATGGGCCTTTCGGGTGGAGAATTTCCGGCGGAGCTGAAATTTGCCGGGTATGACGTGATGATTATAGAAGGCAAGGCGGCGGAGCCCACATACCTATGGATCAAAGACGACCGGGTCAGTTTTCGCTCTGCGAAGAAATACTGGGGCACGCGCACCTTTGACTGCCAGCAGATGATCAAGGACGACTTGGGGGATCAGAATGTGAGGGTTGCCTGCATCGGCCCCGCCGGAGAAAACCTGTCCCTCATTGCCTGCATTATTAATGAGCGCCGGGCGGTGGGGCGCAAGGGTCTGGGCGCGGTTATGGGTTCAAAGAATCTTAAAGCCATAGCGGTGCGAGGCAGCGGAGAGGTGGCGGTACACGATCGCGAAGCCTTTAAAGAAGCGGTCGCTGCAATGAACAAGGACCTTAAGGAAAGCCCGGTTACCTACCCCGAGTTCAGCAAGCACGGGTCCACATCGGCTCTCGACGCCACCAGTGCTTTGGGCATATTCCCTACCAGGAACTGGACGGCCACCGGGGCCTGGGATCCCGTAAAGAAGCTCGGAATTGAGGCCAACGCCAGGCAGATTATAAGCAGGCATCGCTGCCATAGCTGCCCGGTTGGCTGCAGCCAGATCAAGATGGCCCGTGAGGGCCGGTATGCCGGCATCATCTCGGAAGGACCGGAATTTGAAACCCTTTATTCACTGGGAGGCAACACCGGCGTGGACAACCTGGATGCCGTCATCGCCGGCGATCGCCTCTGCGACGAGCTGGGCCTTGATACTATCTCCGCCGGGATAACCATAGGCTTTGCCATGGAGCTTTATGAAAAGGGGATCTTGAGCGACGAGGATACCGGCGGGGTCAAGCTCAATTTTGGCAACGAGGAAGCAATGCTGGATTTGCTGTTAGACATGGCTTACCGGCGCGGGCTGGGCGCCCTGCTGTCGGATGGGGTTAAGGCCGCCGCGGCGAAGATCGGAAAAGGTTCGGAAAAATATGCCCTTCACGTTAAGGGCCTGGAGCTGCCGGGTTATGACGCCCGCGGAGCGAAGGCCCATGGTTTGAACTACGCCACATCCTATACCGGGGCCGATCATAACAGGGGCTATGCCTTTCAGGAAATCTTCGGCGTGCCCATTCCCGAGGCTGTGGACCGTTTTGCCGCGGAGGGCAAGGGGAAGCTCACCAAGTGGAACCAGGACATGCGCGCCGCAAATTCCGACTGCCCCATCGTCTGCTCCTTCATGCTGGATCAGGCCTTCGCGGTTACAGCGCTGCAGAGAACTGCCGATACCTTGAAGTCGCTAACGGGGCTGGAATTTACCCCCGATACGGTTTACGAGGTGGGAGAAAGAGTGAACAACCTGGCCCGTGTTTTTAACGTGTTGGCAGGGCTGGGCCGCGAGGATGATCATTTTCCCGAGAGGCTGCTTACCGAGCCGGTGCCTGATGGAGAATCTAAAGGTCACTATATAACCAGGGAAGAGCAGGAAATAATGCTCGACGAGTACTATGAAGCGCGGGGATGGACCCGCGAAGGCATACCAACCGAAGAGACGCTGAAGTCGCTTCGCCTTGATGAGGCGGCCAGGATGCTGGCCGGTAAACAGTAGGATTATTGCTGTTGAGGTAAGCCTCGCCGCCTTCCCGAAAAGGGGGGATGAAAGTGGGGTGGACGGCGGGAGTTGAAGTGCACCTTTTTTATTCAAATAAAAAAGATTGGAGGTTGCTTGAATGGCAGATGTAGCCAAGCTTGCTGAGGAAAGGAAAAAGAGATATCTGGCGGCTATGAACCTCGAAAAGCCGGACAGGGTCCCTATCCGCTTGAACTTTTCGGGAGAATTCATCTCCAAAGTGGCGGGGTATACATTCCAGGAGACCTACTATGATTGGAATAAGAATATCGATGCTACCAGGAGGATGCTGGCCAAAATAGATGGCCTGGAGATGGTTATGGGGGGTGCCAACCTGTGGTGGGCCACCCTGCATGATGCCGTTGGCGCAAGGTACCTCAAGTTCGCGGGCCGGGATCTGGACGAGAACACGATGTTCCAGTACGTGGAGGACGCGTACATGCTCCCGGAGGATTATGATGATTTTATCGAGAATCCGACGGAGTGGGTCGCCACGAAGTTTCTGCCGCGGATTCATGCCGAGCTTGACGAGCCCGGTACATACCGCGCCACGGTAGGCTTGATTAAAGGCGCTTATGGGCTGGCGAACCAGCTGGCCGCCGGCGGCCAGGGGATGGCTTCCTATCAGCAGGAATTTGGAGTAGTCCCCTCTGTAACGGGCGTCTCCAAGGCTCCCTTTGATACACTGGCGGACACGCTGCGCGGGCTCTCCGGGATCATGATGGACCTTTACCGCTGCCCGGACAAGTTAAAGAAAGCCATGGAGGTCCTGGTGCCGCACAATATCTTCTACGGCATGGCCACGGCCCAGGGCGATACGGAGTATCCGCTGTTCATGCCGCTGCATCGCGGCGCTTATCCCTTTATGAAGATGGACCAGTGGGTGGAGTTCTACTGGCCCACGCTGAAGGCGGTTATCGAAGGGCTCTGGGCAGCCGGCAAGAGAACACTCTTCTATGCTGAGAACATCTGGACGCCCTACCTGGAGAAGATCGCTGAACTTCCCGATAAGAGCATTGTTTTCCATGTTGATCAGACTGACATGGATAAAGCCTACAAGGTCCTTGGCGGCAGGTTCTGCCTGAGCGGTAATGTGCCCAACTCGCTGCTTGCTTTCGGCAAACCCGAAGAAGTGAAGGATTATGTGAAGGGTTTACTGGACAAATATGCGCGGGACGGCGGCTTCGTTATTGATGCGGGTGCGGTAATTCTTGACGATGCCAAAGAGGAAAACATCGTGGCCCTCATTGAAGCCGTTCATCAATACGGGGTTTACTAAAAATTAATTGGAGGGTAGAAAATGAGCAACAGCATGACCTTTAAAAATTTGCCCCCGGCAGTATGCTTGCCGTGGGATGTGAAGGCAAAAGAGCTGGGCGAGATCAAGGGCGATGCCGATCTAATCAAGAAAGAATGGGAAACTCTTGATATGTTCGGCTACATCTATATCTGGTACTGGGTTCAGCGCTAGGCTCATCCACTACTGTGAATTTACTACCTTAAAAGGAGGATTAACGGATAAATGGCTAAGGACGAACTGGCCCTCGCGATTGCCAATCTGGAGCGGGACAAGGTGCTCTCCCTGGTCAAAGAGCGCCTGCAGGCCGGAGTTAAACCCATGGAAATTATCAACAGCCTGCAGGAAGGCATGGTCGAGGTAGGCAACCGTTTTGAGAAAGGTGAATTCTTTTTAAGCGAGCTTATTTTCTGCGGCGAGATAATGAAAGAGGCAATGGTAGAGCTGGAGCCCAAGCTCGCTGCAGGAGATCGGGAATACCGCGGTACCGTTGTGATTGGAACGGTCAAGGGAGACATTCACGACCTGGGCAAAAATATCGTGGTAATGCTGCTCAAGGGCGCAGGCTATAACGTTGTCGACCTGGGAGTTGACGTGGCTCCGGAGAAGTTTGTGGAGGCTGCCCGGGAGACAAAAACTTCCCTGGTGGCGATGAGCATGCTGCTAACTTCCGTCATGGATAAGATGAAGGAGTGCGTGCAGGCGGTAAAAGAGTCGGGCCTTAATGTCAAGGTGCTCATCGGCGGGCCGATCATTGACGACAAGGTCATGGAATTCAGCGGCGCCGACTACGGCAGCGCTGTCGCCAGCGACGCCGCCAAAATTGCCGGAGAGGTATATGGAGCAGCTTAAGAAGCAAAAAATGCGGTAATGCCGGTTGTAGAAACATGGTGAATGGAAACATGGCTCCGCCTTCAGGGAAAAGGGTCCGGACTCCTGGAGGCGGGCCATGTTCTTAAGCTGCCTTTTAAGCCCCTCCCGAAAAATTCTGTTTCGCCGGGAATAATGCATAGTGAAAGGCATCTCACAATGAAAGAAACTGGTGGTATTCTGAAACTTGCAATGATTCCCGGCAGACCGCTTCAGCAGCACAATATTGGAGCCAGGACCATTTTTTCGTTTTGGCACGGTATTTGCAATGAAATATGATGTGCCAGTAAATAGATCATCGGTCCAAATACTACATGAAAGGGGTTAAACATGGGTAAATGGAAAATACCTCCGGAAGGAGGGCACATGGATCGGGCGAGCGGTGTATATTTTCAAAATATGACCGGCAAACAAGTGGCCGAACGACTGGAAAAGAATGACATTCTCCTGATTCCCGTGGGCAGCACGGAGAACCACGGATCGGGAGCGCCGTACGGTGAAGATACCTTTCTGGTTACCCGCATGGCAGAGGCTGTAGCCCTGGAGACGGGCTGTACCGTGGCCCAGCCGATCTGGTACGGATCACACCCGGCAATGCACCTGGGCATGCCCGGAACAGTTGTGATTCCCGAAGATATTTTTGTCGCCTACCTGAGGGCGGTTATCGCCGGCTTCTGGAACACCGGCTTTCGCAAGCAGATATTGATAAACGGGCACGGGCAAGAGTATGTCATTCCCACCGCCTTGCATCAGTTTCAAAAGAAATACCAGGTGCCTGCCGTGCTGATCATGCTTAACTGGCCTACGGTGATACCGAACTATCTGAAAGACAAGGAGTGCGGCGGCCCCTTTGAAACGCCTTTCCGCCATGCCGATGAAGCCGAGACCTCCTATTCATTGGCCCTGTTCCCGGAAATGGTCAACCTGGAAGACGCGGTGGATACCGATCCGGGGATGAGCATTCCGCGCGGCCATATCGATATGGGCGGGGATGTCTACCAGTACCCCCTGCCAGGCCATTGTGTAATCGGTTTCGGCGGTCTGGAAGTGATTTCGTATCCTGAAGGGGTAATAGGCAAGCCTACCCTGGCCAGCGCCGAGAAAGCCAAACCCGGCCTGGAGGAGCTTTTTGATTACATGGTCGAGCTCATCGATTTAATCAAGGAGAAATATCCTCCCGGAAAGCTCCCGCCAATCGAGAGCATTACCCAGAAGCCTCGCGAAGAAATTGAGGCTGTCGTGAAAGGGCCATTGAAGCGGGGAGGCAGGCATATTTATACCATTGCCTATCCTCCATAGAATGCGGATGTATCTAAAGTAATTCTGCCAAAAATTAATCCTCTCCCCGCCTGCGACTCTCTCTTAACAGACATAGACACCCTGCGGCAGCTTCTGCGCAGGCGGGTTACTTAACCAGGTAAACATGTTATTCTCACAGCCGGGACGGAACAGGACGGCGGGGAGAGGATTATTGCCAAATCATACCTTCTCGAGCCCGGCATTCGGCTTAATATTCTGGAGCTTGTTAATATAAAAGTATATATTTGCAGGATAAACATAGCAACATGGGGAATATATTAGCAAAACCCGTGAGGATTGAGAGGTTGAGGAGGTACTGTTCATTTGGGCTTGTTGTTCTCATTAAAAGACGGCCTGGATATTAGCCAACAAGAATTAGAGAAGTTGATAAAAGAGTATATAAACCCGGGCCTGGTCGAGCTGATGGAGCTGCAGGGGCTGAATTCTAAGTTTATTCGTTCTGACGGCACCATAGTCTGGGATGATGAGGGCCATGAATATTTGGATTTTACAGCCGGTTTTAGAGCGATGAACTTGGGACATAATCCCCGGGTGATTTTCGAGGCTATTGAACGGGTAAAAAGCCTGCCGGCATTAGTCCACAATGTGCCGTCAATCCTGGCGGCTGTTCTGGCTCATAATCTGGCGCAAGTCTCGCCGGGCGGCTTGCAGAGGTGCTTTTTTTGCAGCAGCGCTGAGGAAGCGGTAGAGGCGGCTCTGAAACTGGCCCGCGCGGCTACCGGGCGCCCGCGCCTGGTCTACTGCGACAACGCCATGCACGGTAAAACCCTGGGCGCCCTTTCAGTCAGCAGCGGGGATCATATCACCGGTCCATTTCAGCCGCTGCTGCCTGAGTGTCAGAAGGTGCCTTACGGGGATACGGTAGCGCTGGAAATGGTCATGCGAGACGAACTGACCGCCTGCTTCCTGCTGGAGCCGATCCAGGTTGAAGGCGGGGTCATCATGCCGGTCGAGGGTTACCTGAAAAAGGTACGCGATATATGCAGCCGTTACGGGACCCTGCTGATTGTGGACGAGTCCCGCACCGGTCTGGGCCGCTGCGGCGAAATGTTCGCCTGCATGCACGAAGATATTGAACCGGATGTAATTTGCCTCCCCCGATCCCTGGGTGGCGGAGTATTCCCGCTAGGCGGTTTTATTACCACGGCGGAACTTTGGGACAGGGCCTACGGCGGGGTGGAAAAATGCCTGCTGCACGGCTCCGATTCCGGAGGAAATACTCCGGCCATGGCTGCCGGCATAACCGTGCTTCAGGAGGCAATCGAACAGGACCTGTCCGCTCTTGCCAGGGATAAAGGCGCTTATCTGATGCAGCAGCTTGAAGATATGAGCAGAGAGTATGATCTGATAAAAGATATTCGCGGCAGGGGGCTGCTCCTGGGAATCGAATTTACTTCTCTTTCAGGCGGCGCCGGGGAAGCCCTGGCTGATGAATGCCCCGCTGCTATACCGGGTGAGGCATCCCTGGCCTCACTGGCAGCTTCGAAACTTATTAAAAATCACCGTATCATCAGCATGGTTGCCGCCAATGATCCCAACGTATTGAAGATTGAGCCTCCCTTAACGGTTTCCCGCGAACAGCTGGATCAGTTTGTCGAAGCGATGGACGATATACTGGGAAGCATCTCCAGAACTGCCTCCGTTACTGCTCCTGCGTTTGCCGCTACTGCCGCCCCAGCGGTGACAACTTCCTTTTTAATCGTGGCCCATGATGACGCCTTGGCGCCCTGGTCCTTCCTCCGGGAGGGTGAATCCGTGGGCATCGGCATAGATCTATTTAAAGAGCTCTGCAAACGCCGCAATATTCTGATCAAGTTCATCGGGGCGACTAAGGCCCATATCTTTCCGCTTCTGCTGAGCAAGCAGATCGATCTCTTTATTAATGCGGGATGGCCCAATCCGAATTTCGATGATTACCCCGTTATTGCTTCGAATCCCTATGCCCAGTTCGAAGCACACCTTTTTATGAAGAGGGATTCAAGCGAACCCCCGGTATCCTTCCAGCTGGAGGATGCAAGGGGCAAGAGGGTGGGCACACAGCGGGCCGGCGTTGCCTCCGCCATTCTAAAGAAAATTGGCGCGGAGGTTTTCGAGTATGACAACGATACGCTCAGTTTTCTGGATCACTTCTGGAATAAAACCGATTTTGTTTCTGCAGAAAAGATGGTCGGCCTCAGTCTCAATCAAACCTATTTCCAGGGTTGTTTCCAGGTGGTCAGCGGGCCGATTAACAAACAGAACGTGGTCTGCCTGGCGCATAGAGATAACACGAGCTTGATACAATTGATTAATGAGGGAATCGCGGAGTTAAAATCGACAGGCCTGGTTGATGAAATTATAAAGAGGTACAGCAGCTTTGGCGAAGTGGGAAAAACGGAACCTCAAATCTAGATGCTCAATAATAATTACCCTAAGCATTTGTTCTAAGACCTTTTCCCGGTAAAGGGGTTTGATATCTCTAATAAGGTCAGGTTTTCTATGATGCCGTTTTCAAATGAAAGTTCTTCGCGTAATACATATCGAGAAAATTTAACCTTGGCGCTGCGGAAATATAAGCTATAAACCAACCTGATACGGGGGGATGAAGAATGTTTGTCCGGGATTATATGGCAGCAAATCCGGTAATGGTGGCTCCCGAAGACACCCTGGGAAAGGCGCTCGAACTGATGAAAGAGCATTCCATCAGGCGGCTTCCGGTAATGGCAAAGGGAAAGCTTGTCGGCCTGGTTACGGAAAATGATCTGATGAAGGCTTATCCTTCATCAGCAACCAGCCTCTCAGTGTGGGAAGTCAATTATTTGTTTCCCAAAATCAAGATTAAAGATATTATGACCAAGGATATCTATACCGTTACTCCGGATACAGTACTGGAGGAAGCGGCTCTGATCATGCAGGAAAATAACATCAGCACCCTGCCGGTACTAAAGGACAATCAACTGGTGGGCATTATCACCGAAAGCGATCTATTTAAGGCATTTATTGATGTGCTGGGCTTAAATCACCCCAGTGTACGGGTAACTCTTCCGGTGGAAGACCAGGTGGGCGAGTTGAGGAATGTAACGGAAGTGGTCGGCGCCGCGGGGATCAACATAATTTCCACCATTGTCCAGCGTTTTTCCGACAACCGGGTTTATATAATTCTCAGGCTGGACACGAATGATATTGATAGGGTGACCAGGATCTTCGCCGATGCGAAGATGGAAGTGACTCACATCTGCGCTAATTAATTCAAAGAAGAGCCAGGCTCGAATCAGCACAACCGCTTAGCGCCCTTTTCCAAAGGGGGAACAATTTCAAACTTCTGCTTTTTGGGGCAGCCAGATGCAGAAAACCGCACCGTGCCCGGGATCGCTATGCGCCCATACCCTGCCGCCG